>DASUII010000084.1:0-11693 GCA_036279835.1 Pseudonocardiaceae bacterium | reverse complement strand
CGACCGACTCATCGACGCCCTCATGACCCAGGCCTTCAGCGCACTGAACGCCTCCCCCGGCGCCCGCGCCGACTACGACCAGCTCAAAGCCCGCGGCACCGAACACAACGCCGCCCTCCGGCAGCTAGCCAACCGGCTCGTCGGCATCCTGCACGGCTGCCTCAAAACCCGCACCCGCTACGACGAAGCGACCGCATGGCCGCACCGTGCCGACAAGGCCGCAGCTTGACATTCAAGCTCCTGGGATGCCTGTCATGTAACAAGGGCGTATCGCTATGCGATGGATTACCGGGGGCTAGCCTGGAAGGAACGCCCAGGTGTACCGGATGTTACTTGCGATGTACCCGGGCTTCGGTGTGAAATGATCTTTTTCACCACCTTCGTCACGCTGATTCGACGGCAGCAAGAGGGAGCGGGAAGACGCCTGGGTTCTCCGGCTCGGGTAGAGGGCAATACAGTCCTGCTACCCATCGGAACGGAAGTGCAAGTAGGTGACTACTTAGAGTATCGCCTGCCGAGCGATGAGTTACGGACGATGGGCGTGATCGACGTTGTGCATCCGCACATGCCCGATGCGAGTGCAATTGACGATCACATTGAGGCTACCTGCGTGTTGAGTAGGCGCGAGTCGACCCCCGAAATAACAACGCCGACCCTGCATCCTACGATTTCTGTTGCCCTTGCTCTGGTCGCGGATGGACGGATGTCCGAGGCGGTTTGCGAAGCGCTACAGCTGGTCGAAGAACGGGTCAGATCGCTGACGGCGAGCGCCGACTCCGGACTCGCTCTGATGGAGTCTGTGTTCGGTGCTCGGGTACCGCAACTTGACATCACCACCACAACGGGCCAGGCGGCTGAGGACGAGCGCGAGGGTTTCCGGCTGTTGTTCGAAGGTGCCATTCTTGGGCTGCGAAACCCGCACCGTACCGGCAGAGCTGCTTTTGCTGCATTGGACGAGGCCTTAGAGTGCCTGGCGGTAGCCAGTATGCTGATGCGCCGTCTGGACCGCGCCGAGGACAGGCTGGGCTGAGCTCGGCAATCATGTCCAGGTGTCCTCGAGCGACCTGTAGCGCGGGGTCAACTCCTGGATGGGGATGTAATGCGCCGCGGCAGCCGACGCGATCCGCCATGCGTCCAAGCCGGTGACCAACAGACCACCGCCAGGTTCGGCGCGCACCGTAGCGCCCATACCGGTCAGCACTCTGGTTAGCCCGCCGGTCCGGGGGGAACGCACGAACACATCGCGCCGAAGACGCTCGGTCAGCTCTCGAGCGGAGGTCTCGGTGATCAACTCGCCGCGCTGGATGACGAGCATCTTGTCGGCTGTCAGCGCCATCTCACTCATGTGCTTGCTCGTCACCAGAACCGTCCGGCCCTGAGCGGCCAGCGACCTCATGAGACCGCGGAGCCACCGGATGCCCTCCTGGTCCAGACCGTTCATCGGCTCGTCGAATAGCAGGACACCTGGGTCGCCGAGCAGCGCGCTGGCGACCCCAAGCCGCTGCCGCATGCCGGCGGAGAAATCACCAATCCGCTTTCCGGTCACCGCCGAAAGCCCGACCTCGTCGAGCACCTCGGCCACCCGCAGCCGACCGATCCCATTACCTTCCGCTAGGCACCGAAGGTGTTCCGCCGCACTGCGCCCGCCGGGCATTGTGCTGGTGTCGAGTAGCGCCCCCACCGTTTGCATCGGCCGGTCGATGGTGGCGTAGCGCTGCCCGTTCACCAGCGCTGTGCCGGACGTCGGGGCGTCCAGGCCTAGGATGAGACGCATCGTGGTCGACTTTCCGGCACCGTTCGAGCCGAGGACGCCAGTCACCGCACCAGGCCAGGCGGTGAACGACAGCCGGTTCACTGCCCGCTCCTGGCCATAGTCCTTGGTCAGTTCGCGTACCTCGATCATGCTGGCAAGGCTGACACGTGCAAGGCGCGCGCACATCGGAGTAAGGTCCGGAGTTGGGGATCGGACCCTGCTCCGATCCGTTGACCCGGAGATTGCGGCTACCGTGGCCCCTGTGACCGAACCCGGCGGAGTTGCTTCCGGCGTTTTGTCGCTGCGGTTTCGGCAGCGCCCGTGGCAGCTCGTCGTGATCGACCTGCTGCTGGCGGCGTGGATCACGCTCCTCACCGTCAACGCGACCCTCTACACCGCGCTCGGCGTCACCAGCGGAACAGTCGTCGAGGTGTGGCTGCTGGCACTCGCGGTCAGCGTTCCACTTGCCGTCCGCAGGCGCAGGCCCATCCCGGTGTTCGCCGTCGTCCTCGCCTCAACGATGGTCGCCGTGTTGCTGGGCATCTCGGTTGCGGCCACCGTGCTGGCCGTCGCAGTAGCGCTCTACACGGTCGCGCTGTCGCTGCGACCGCGGCGCTCGGCCATCGCGGCCATCGCAGCGGTGCTAGGTGTCACCCTGGCAGCAGTGCTCGCAGCGATCGTGCTGGATCCGCACTACCTCCTCGTCGCACCGAACACGAAGTCGTTCAATACCGATCTGCTGTCCTCGCTGAGTTCCTCGTGGTTCACCATCGGCGCGGGCTGGACGTTCGGCTGCAGCGTCCGCGCGCGCCGCGAGTACGCCGCTCAGATCGCCGAACACCGCGAGCAGAAAGCCGTCTCCGAGGAGCGGCTGCGGATCGCCAGAGAAATGCATGACGTGGTGGCGCACAGCATGAGCGTGATCGTGATGAAGGCCGCCGTGGCGAACCACGTATACGACACGCGTCCGGAGGAAAGCCGAGAGGCGCTCGGCGTCATCGAGTCCGTGAGTCGCGCCGCGCTCGCCGACATCCAACGCGTGCTCGGCTCATTGCGATCGGCCGGAGAAGCCCACCTGGCGCCCAGCCCAGGCCTCGACGAGCTACCCGGACTGGTCGAGAACGCCCGACTCGCCGACGTGCGGGTAGAGCTCGACCGCGGCACAATCCCGGCTCTGCCCGCGGCGGTCCAGCTCTCTGCGTACCGCATCGTGCAGGAGGCGCTGACCAACGTCATCAAACATGCCGCGGCACCAGCCCGGTGCACCGTCCGCATTACCGCCGAACCGGGCGAGCTGCACCTAGCGGTGATCGACGATGGCATACCGCGTCGCCCGACCGGCGAGCCCGGGCACGGCTTGATCGGCATGCGCGAGCGAGCCGCCCTTCACCACGGCACTCTGATGGCGGGTCCGCAAGCCAATGGCGGGTTCGCCGTGCATGCTTGCCTGCCCTACCAGGTACCGGGGCCACCATGACTGGCACTCAGATCCGGGTACTGATCGCCGACGACCAAGCGCTGCTGCGGGGCAGCTTGCGGGTACTCATTGAAACCGAACCGGACCTCGTCGTCGTCGGCGAAGCGGGTACTGGAGCCGAGGCCGTCGACCTGGTCCAGGCACAGCACCCCGACGTGGTGCTGATGGACGTGCGCATGCCGGACATGGACGGCATCGAGGCCACTAGGAGAATCACCGCACATGCGGACGCTCCGAAAATCCTCGTGCTCACCACATTTGATCTCGATGAATACGTCTACTCCGCGCTGCGCGCCGGAGCCAGCGGCTTCCTGCTCAAGGACACACCTCCGGCTCAATTGTTAGAGGCCGTCCGAGTGGTTGCCTCCGGCGACGCGTTGCTCGCACCCACCGTCACCCGGCGGCTGATCGCCGAGTTCATTCGACATCCGGAGCCCGCCCGGCGGCCAGCCAGCACGCTGGCCGGCATCACCGACCGGGAACGCGAAGTACTCACCCTCATCGCCCGGGGTCTACGTAACAGTGAGATCGAACAGCATCTGCACCTCAGCCGTGGGACCGTCAAAACACACATCGGCCGGCTGCTCGCCAAGCTCGACGCCAGGGACCGGGCACAGCTGGTGATCGTGGGGTACGAAACCGGCCTGGTCGGAGCCGCCCCGACGTAAACGCAAGGGGTCGCGGGCAAACTTTTCCTTAAGCGGACGCTAAGGCCCTGCGAAGGGCGTCACTCTAACGTGCGAGCCATGGGAGAGATCGCTGCACTAGATCTACCAACGGGTGGGAACAAGGACGACGTTCGTTCGCTAGGACGAGGTAACGACTCCGCACTGATGGGTGATGCGGAGTTAAGCGCAGCACGGGTGCCCGTCGACCCGGCCTGGTTGGCCGCCACGATGACCGCGCTGATCGACAAGCACCAGGTCCCCGGGGCTCAGCTCGCCGTCCACCGCGATGGGGTAACCGTCGCGGTCGAGGTCGGTGAGCGTGAGCACGGCGGGGGGATTCCGGTCACCCGGGAGACCGCCTTTCCCACTGGGTCGATCACCAAGGCCTGGACCGCAACGCTGGCGATGATCCTGGTGGCGGACGGTGATCTCGAGCTTGACGCACCGCTGGACGAGCACCTGCCCGAGCTCGGCGACCTGGGTGGTCAGCTCACTCTCGGGCAATTGCTCAGCCACACCAGCGGTTTCGCCTCCAGCCCCGACATACCGGAGCTGGCCACCCTGTCGCTGGGACGCTACGTGCGGGAGCACTGCCGCTGGCAGGACTTGATACTGCCGCCGGGAAGCCGTTTCTCCTACTCCAGCAGGAACTACGTTCTGGCTGGCCATCTGATCGAGATGACCACGGGCATGAGCTGGTGGGAGGCCGTGGAGTCGATCCTGCTGCGGCCGCTCGGCGTCGACCCCGCCGCGATCGTGGGGGCGCCACGAGCGCCCTCCGGTCGTCCCATCGCCACCGGTCACTCGGTCAACTCGGCCTCGGGTCGGACCCGGCCCGTAGAGCAGTCACTGATCCCCGCCGAAGCCCCGGCCGGGGCGCTGGCGATGAGCGCTGTCGATCTGGTGGCCCTGGGGCTGATGCACGTTGGGCCGGGCCTGCCTGCGCTGCTTCCGGCCGCCTACGCCGAACGGATGCGGGAGGCCGTTCTCGGCGCCGACCCGTTCGGACTAGCGGACGGCTGGGGTCCTGGGCTAGCCGTGTTTCGGGACGGAACCACCGACTGGGTCGGCCACGACGGCAACGCGTACGGCACTTCTTGCTATCTGCGCATCGATCCGGTCGGCGGCTGGGTAGTGGCGCTTACCACCAACGCCAACACCGGGTCGTACTTGTGGGAGGACCTGCGCACCGAACTACGCCGGGCGCACCTGCCGATGGGAGCGCCTAAGCCCGACGCGTCGTCGCAAGTACCGGTCGCCCCCCCGGCGGACTGCGTGGGTAGCTACTGCAACGGCCTGACGGAATATCTGATCACCGCAGCGGAGGACGGGGCCCTTTGCCTCGCGAGCGGCGGCGAACTCATCGCGCGGTTGGCCTTCTACGGCGCCGGTATGGATTTCGTCCTCCACGACCTGACCTCGGGCCAGGGACTACACGTCGGACGGTTTCTGCGGGACCCGATCACCAGGCAGGTCGAACAACTGCAGATCGTCGGCCGGCTCGCCCGGCGACACCGGCCTCTCACTGTGCCGCAACCTCGGTCGCCGGCCGCCTCCTTGAGCCGCATCTGATCCACCGCCGCGTCGCACCGAGGCCTTAAGAAATGGCGGCTTACTGCCCTATGTCCGTGCCGAGCCCAATGTTCACCATCCCGCACGATTCGCCGCAGGTACCGTTCGCCGAACAACGCCGGTACTGGGCGCGGCAGCTAGACGGTGTGTCGGCTCCGGAGCTGCCCATCGATCGGACGCGTTCGGCCGGCCCCCCCTCGACTGTCGAAACCAGTGACTTCGTCGTGCCGGCGGACGTGGCCGCCGGCCTGCTCGCGTTGACCTCCCAACTCGACGTCACGCTGCGCGATCTCATGGTGGCCGCTTTCCAGCTGGTCCTGGCACGGCGCAGCGGGCAGGAGGACATCGTGGTGGCCACCCGCGCTCCAGAACGGGACTATCCCGTTCTGCTGCGGTCCCGGGTGCGCGATTCGGTCGAGTTTCGGGACTTGCTGCTCGAGGTACGGGCCACCGCCGCAGCGGCTTTCACCTGCTCGGATGTGCCCTTCCGGCAGCTGGTCGAGGAACTGGGCTTGGACCCGGCGCTGGCGCAGATCGCGGTCGCCGCCGGCGATCAGCCGGCCGTGTCATTCCCCACAGATCTCATGGCCCGGCTGGTCAAAAGGGACGACAGAATCTTGGTCGTCGTCGAATACCGCGCGGAGAAGTTCGACGCGGTGACGATGCAGGACCTCACCGGGCAGCTCGCCCACGTGCTCGAGAGCGTCGCCGCTGACCCCGCAATGCTGCTGGGCAGGATCGACATCCTGACTACAACCGAGCGTGTTCGGCTCCTTGTCGAGTGGAACGACACCGACCGCTGCGTCATCCCCGCCACATTCCCGGAACTGTTCGAAGCCCAGGTGGCCCGGACCCCGGATGCTCCGGCCCTGCTGTTCGACGGGACGTCCCTGAGCTACGCCGACCTGGATGCACGGGCCAACAGGTTGGCCCATCTCTTGATCGCCGGGGGGGCGGGTCCAGAGAAAGTCGTGGCGCTGGCCTTGCCGCGTTCGGCCGACATCGTCGTCGCCCAGCTCGCCGTGTTCAAGGCGGGCGCGGCTTTTTTGCCGTTAGACCCGGCGTATCCAGCGGAGCGGATCGCCTTCATGCTCGGCGACGCCCGCCCCGTTTCGGTACTGACCCGACGTGATGTCGCCCCGGTTCTCCCCGGTGTCGAGGGGGCGTCGGTGCTGGTGGTCGATGAACCGGCGGTGCGGTCGGAGCTGGCCAGGATGTCGGATCGCGCGCCGACCGACGAGGATCGGCTGTTCCCCCTGCTTCCTCGACACCTGGCCTACGTCATCTACACCTCAGGCTCGACCGGGCGACCAAAGGGAGTGACGGTCACCCACGCCGGACTGGCCAGCTTCTCGGCTGCCGAGGTGGACCGGTACGACGTCGCGCCGGAGGATCGGGTGCTGCAGTTCTCGTCGCCCAGCTTCGACGCCTCGGTGCTGGAACTGTGCATGTCGCTGCCGGCGGGGGCCGCGCTGGTCGTGCCGCCGCCGGGTCCGCTGCTGGGCGAGCAACTTGCCGAGGTGCTCGCCGACGGGCGAGTGACCCACGCGCTGATCCCGCCGGCCGCGCTGGCCACCGTGCCCTCCGCGGCGGTGGAAAACGGTTTGCCGCACTTTCGGACGCTGATCGTCGGCGGCGAGGCGTGCCCGGGCGACCTGGTCGACCGCTGGGCGCCGGGACGCCGCATGATCAACTCTTATGGACCGACCGAGTCGACCGTCGTGGCGACCTGGACCGAGCCGCTGTCACCGGCCGGCGTCCCGCCGATCGGCCGGCCGATCTGGAATACCAGGGTGTACGTGCTCGACGCAGCCCTGCGGCCGGTGCCCAGGGGCGCGGAAGGTGAGTTATACGTCGCCGGGCAAGGCCTGGCCCGCGGTTATCTGAACAGACCGGGGCTGACCGCGCAGCGGTTCGTCGCGAATCCGTTCGGCAGCCCAGGATCCCGGATGTACCGCACCGGCGACCGGGTCCGCTGGAGCGCAGACGGCCAGCTGAAGTTCGCCGGTCGCATCGACGACCAGGTCAAGATCCGCGGATTCCGCATCGAGCCGGGCGAGATCGAAGCGTTGCTGCGCCAGGCCCCCAATGTTGCCGACGCCGTCGTGATCGCTCGCGAGGATCAGCCCGGCCGTAAGCGGTTGGTTGCTTATGTGGTGCCCGTCAGCGGCCCAGTGCCGACCTCCAGCGAGCTGCGCGCGCTGGCCGCCGGGTCCCTGCCTGAGTACATGGTGCCCTCGGCGTTTATGGTGCTGGCCTCCTTACCGTTGAGTCCTAACGGCAAGCTCGACCGGCGTGCGCTGCCCGCGCCGGACGTCGGTGTGGCCGGGCACGCTGGCTACGTCGCCCCGCGCACCGACACCGAGCGCGCACTGGCCCGAATCTGGGGATGCGTGCTCGGCTTGGAGAAGGTCGGCATCGAGGACGACTTCTTCGCCTTCGGCGGTGACTCGATCCTGAGTTTCCGGGCGCTGTCGCTGGTCCGGGAGGCTTTCGGCGCCGAGTTATCCGCCCGGGCGGTGTTCGATACCCGGACCATCTCGCGGCTCGCGGCGCTGTTGCCCGAGCATCCCGCGGCCGACGCCAGCGGACGGATCACCGCCGTGGCACGAGGAGAGGCTGTGCCACTGTCGCCGGCACAGCAACGGTTGTGGTTCCTCGACGATCTGACATCCGGCGCAACCGAGTACAACACCGGCATCGGGTTGCGGCTGTCCGGAGCGCTGGATCTCGAAGCCCTGCGCTGCGCTCTGGCAGCTCTGAGCAGCCGGCACGAGTCGCTCCGGACAACGTTCGCCGCTATCGACGGATCCACAGTGCAGGTCGTCGCGGCACGTGGCGAGATACCGCTGCGGGTGCTGGAACTGGCGGACCACCGACTCGACGGCGCGCTCGACCGGGCACTGGCGCAGGAGTTGAGCGCTCCCTTCGACCTGCGACGCGGCCCGCTGACCAGGGTGTTGCTGGTGCGGTTGGCTCAGGACGATCACGTCCTGCTGCTCAACCAGCACCACATCGTCACCGACGGCTGGTCAGTCCGGGTCCTAGTCGACGAGCTGGCCGAGCTGTACGGCGCCGCCCGGAGCAACGTCGCGGCGACGCTGGCGGAGCTGCCGATCCAATATCAGGACTTCGCGGTGTGGCAGCGCGATCGGCTCTCCGATTCGGTGCTGGAACCACACCTGGATTACTGGAAGCGGCAGCTCGCGGGTCTCGAGGCGCTCGAGCTGCCGACGGATCGGGCCCGGCCCCCACTGCGCACGACATCCGGCGCGATGCACCGCCACGACCTGTCGATCAGCCTGGTACGGCGGCTGACCGCGGTGGGGCAGGCGCACGAAGCGACGCTGTTCATGACGCTGACCGCCGCGGTCCAACTGTTGCTGTCCCGGTACTGCGCCCAGCGCGACATCGCCGTCGGCACCGTGACATCCGGGCGAAACCGGGCCGAGCTGGACAAGCTGGTCGGGTTCTTCGTCAACACCGTCGTGCTGCGCTCCTGGGTGGAGCCAACCCAGCCATTCGACGACTTCCTTGCTGAGGTCCGGGAGACTGTGCTGGAAGCGTTCGCCCATGACGAAGTCCCCTTCGACCGGCTGGTCGAAGAACTCAGAGCTGAACGCGACCCCAGCCGTACCCCGCTGGTGCAGGCCATGGTGGTGCTGCAGCAGGAGATGGTGCACCCGCGCGAGATCGCCGAGCTACGCATCACAGAGCACGACCTGCCGCGCACGTCCTCCCGGTTCGACCTCGTCGTGGAGTTCCTGCCCCGGGACGGCTCGCTGAACATCACCGTTGAGTACAACACCGACCTGTTCGACGCCGCGACCGTCGCCGGGTTGGTGGCGAGTCTGGAAGTGCTGCTCGAAGGAATTGCCGACGATCCGCACCGGCAGGTGGCTGAGCTTCCGTCGTTGACCGACAACGAGCGGCACCGGTTACTGGTGGAGCGCAACGACACCGCGCAGCCGGTGCCTACGGCGGTGTGGACGGAGCTGTTCGAGGCTCAGGTGGTGCGCGCGCCGGATGCGGTGGCGGTCGTCTTCGACGGCAACGAGCTGTCCTACGGGCAGTTGAACGAGCGGGCGAATCGTCTGGCGCGGCTGTTGATCGAGCAGGGCGCGGGTCCGGAACGGTTCGTCGCGTTGGCGGTGCCGCGTGGCCCGGACATGGTCGTGGCCCTGGTGGCAGTGTGGAAGGTGGGCGCGGCGTACCTACCGATCGACCCCGATTATCCCGCGGACCGGATTGGGTTCATGTTCGCCGACGCCCGCCCGGCGTTGGTGGTGACCACGAGCACGGTGGCCGACCGGGTGCCCGAGGCGGCGGGAGTGGTCCGGCTGGTTCTCGACGACGCCGCGACAGTCGAGAAGCTCACGCGCTATGCGGGTTGGGATGTGGTCGAGGCCGACCGGACGAGGCCCATATTGCGAGCCCATCCGGCGTATGTGATCTACACCTCGGGTTCTACGGGCCAGCCCAAGGGGGTCGTCGTCACGCACGCGAACGTGGTGGATCTCACGGCGTGGGCGGTGTCGGAATTCGGGTCGTCGGGATTCTCGTGCGTGGTGGCCTCGACCTCGCTCAGCTTCGACGTATCCGTATTCGAGATCTTCTGCCCGCTCGTGGCCGGGGGCACCGTCGAGGTGGTGCGCGATCTGCTCGCGCTGGGGGAATCGCGGGAGGGTGGCTGGGTAGCGAGCCTGGTCAGTGCGGTGCCGTCGGCGTTCGCCCAGGTGATCGCCCATCGGACGGTGGCGGTCACCGCGGACACCGTGGTGCTGGCAGGCGAGGCGTTGTCGGCGCAGGTGCTTCGGGAGGTTCAATCGGCGACGGCCTGCCGCCGGATCGCCAACATCTACGGCCCGACCGAGGCCACGGTGTACGCCACCGCGTGGTACTCCCACGAGGAAATGCCGGACGCAGCGGTCCGGGACCAACCGCCGCCGATCGGGCGGCCGATCGCCAACACCCAGGTGTACGTTCTCGATCCCAGGCTGCTGCCTGTAGCGGCCGGTGTGCCAGGAGAGCTTTATCTGGGCGGCCGCGGGCTGGCCCGGGGCTATCTGCAGCGGCCGGGGCTGACTGCGCAGCGGTTCATCGCCAATCCCTTCGGTGCGCCGGGTGCTCGGATGTACCGCACCGGTGATGTCGTGCGCTGGAACAGCCGGGGCGAATTGGAGTATCTGGGTCGGTCGGATCAGCAGGTGAAGATCCGGGGGTTCCGGATCGAGCTCGGCGAGGTCGAGGCCGCCGTCGTGGGCCACCCCGATGTCGCCGAGACGGTTGTCGTCGTTGCCGACGAGGGCTCCACGCGCCCACGGCTGGTGGCCTATGTAGTGCTGATCCCGGGCGCGACACCGGACACCGCAGCACGGACATTGCGCGGGTTCCTCCGTCAGATGCTGCCGACCTATATGGTGCCGTCGGCTTTCGTGACACTTGACGCACTCCCACTGAATCCCAACGGAAAGGTGGATCGCGGTGCCCTGCCCGAGCCGAACTGGGGCCTAGTCGCAGAACGGGACTACATAGCTCCCCGGACCGAGATCGAGCGCGTTCTTGCCGAGGTCTGGGCCGAGGTGTTGGGAGTCGAGCGGGTCGGGGTCGAGGACAACTTCTTCGAGCTCGGCGGGGATTCGATCCTGAGCATCCAGGTGGTGTCCCGGGCCCGCCAGGCCGGACTGCGGTTGACCTCCCAGGGCCTCTTCCTGCACCCGACCGTCGCCTCGCTGGCGACGGAGGTGGCCGTGGTCGCGCCGGAGACGGTCGAGCAGGGTCCGGTGACAGGGGAGGTGCCGCTGACCCCGATCCAGCACTGGTTCTTCGAGTCCGACCCGCCTCGGCCGGAGCGTTTCAACCAGGCGTTGACATTCGAGCTGGTCGACAGCGTCCAGGAGACCGCGCTGCGCTCGGCGTTGGCCGCGGTGATCGAGCACCACGATGGGTTGCGGATGCGGTTTGAGTACCGGTCCGGTGGCTCTGGAACGTTCCAGTGGTGTCAGGTTAATGCGCCGGTCGGTTCGGTGGATGTGTTGTGTTGTCACGATCTGTCCGGTGTGGACGCTTCGGGTCAGCGGGTGGTGATGGATCGGGTCACAGCGGAGGTGTGCGCGGGTTTCGATTTGGCTGGTGGTTCGTTGCTGCGGGCGGTGTTGTTCGATTTGGGGGTCGGTCGGCGGCCGGTGTTGTTTATGGCGGTGCATCACTTGGTGGTCGATGG
>DASUII010000083.1:0-5326 GCA_036279835.1 Pseudonocardiaceae bacterium | reverse complement strand
GCGGGCGAACCGGTGTATCTGCGGATGCCGCAGATCTGGGGTGTGCGGCTGACCGGTGAGTTGCCTCCATGGTGCTCAGCGAAGGACGTGATCCTGGAGATGCTGCGCCGCCACGGGGTCACCGGCGGGCGCAACCGGATCATCGAGTACCACGGGCCCGGTGTGGAACAGCTGTCCGCGATGGACCGCCACGTCATCGCCAATATGGGCGCCGAGCTGGGCGCGACCACCACGGTGTTCCCCGCCGACGACGCGGTGCGCGAATTTTTGCGCGGTGAGGACCGCGAGGACGACTTCACCGAACTGGTGGCCGACTCCGACGCCGACTATGACGTCACCGACGAGATCGACCTGTCCACCCTCGAACCACTGATCGCGCGGCCGAGTTCGCCGGGCAACGTGGTGCCGGTCCGGGAGGTTGCCGGAACCCAGGTCTCCCAGGTCGTGGTCGGGTCCTCGGCCAATCCCGGGCTGCGCGACTACGCGATCGTGGCGGCGATCCTCGCCGGCCGCCAGACCGCCAACACGGTCAGTTTCGACGTCAACCCGTCCTCCCGGGAGATCTTCTCCGACCTCACCCGGATGGGCGCCACCTTCGATTTGATCGCCGCCGGAGCCCGGATCCACCAGGCGGGATGCATGGGGTGCATCGGGATAGGACAGGCGCCAGCCGCGGGGCGCAACTCACTGCGCACCTTCCCGCGCAACTTCCCTGGCCGCTCCGGCACCACCGACGACGCAGTCTGGCTGTGCTCACCGGAGACCGCGGCGGCGTCCGCGCTCACCGGTGTGATCACCGATCCGCGCGCTCTCGCCGCACAGCTGGGCCTGGACTACCCCACGCTGGAATTGCCCCAACGCGCGTCAGTGAACACCGCGATGCTGGAGGCGCCGCTACCGCAGGAGCAAGCGGGCGCCGAGGATCTGGTCAAGGGACCCAACATCGCCTCCCTGCCCGACTTCCCGGAGCTGCCAGCCCGAATAGAGGCGCCGGTGCTGCTCAAGGTCGGCGACGACGTGTCCACCGACGAGATCTCCCCCGCCGGCGCCCGGGCGCTGCCGTACCGCTCGAACATCCCCCGCCTCGCCGAGTTCACCTTCACCCCGATCGACCCCGACTATCCCCGCCGGGCCGCGGAACTCACCCACACCAGCGGCCACGTCGTGATCGGCGGCCACAACTACGGTCAGGGCTCCTCCCGGGAACACGCCGCGATCACCCCCCGATACCTGGGCTTGCACGCGGTGATCGCCAAGTCCTTCGCCCGCATCCACTGGCAGAACCTGGCCAACTTCGGGATCCTCGCCCTCGAATTCACCACCGCGAGCGACTACGACCGGATCGACGCCGGCGACACCATCCTGATCGACGGAATACGCGCAGCGCTTAACTCCGGGGACGATCTCACCGTGACCAACACCAGCAAGGACCAGCAGTACCCGCTGCGCCACCGGCTCTCACCGCGACAGGTCGCGATGGTCCTCGCCGGCGGTCACATCCCCCTGCTGACCCGCGGGCACAACCCCCAGAACGTCAGCACCCCACGCCATCCCCACGCTGGCGGCTGAGAAAAACCAACGGTCCAGGTGGGTGCCGGGGCATGTCCCCGCCGAGACCATCGCTGCGTCGACTGTAGCCGTCATGGCTGATCCGGTCACCGACCTGACCGCGGCCGGGGTGGCCATCTGGCTGGATGACCTCAGCCGCGCCCGGCTGGCCACGGGCAGCCTCGCCGACCTGGTCCGCGACTCCCATGTCGTCGGAGTCACCACCAACCCCACGATCTTCCAGAAAGCAATGAGTCACAGCGACTGCTACCACCGGCAAATCAGCGATGTCGCGGTGCGCAGCGTCGAGGTCGAGGAGGGGCGCGAGCTGCAAATGTTCCATTAGCCGAGTTCTTGGAACTGCGTAAAGGCTCCACTTGGCGGTCAGCGGGCCAGCCTGCAAATGGTTCCGATTGGCGGTCCAGGCCGGTGCAATGGGTGTCTGGGAGTAGCCCAATGACCTGATCGAGGTCCAAGTCGTCAAGGCTGAGATCCGCAAGACCGCTGGGGAGACCCGGCGTCTGACGCCGCCGGTCAGGCACACCACGATCCAGCGGCCGGCGGGCCTGTGGGCGAGGAAAACCAGCGGCAGGTGTGCGAGGAAATCGTTGGTGCGCTCGCCGGGACGCCCTTCGGCTCTGATCCAAGCCGGGTCGCGGATCATCTCGTTGGGCCGCCGCGGGCTAATCTCCCGTGGGGCGGCCGCAGGACGGTAGTAGTCATCACCTCTGATCCGCCGGGGGGCGCTGGATGGTGACGAGCTCTGCAAATGACTGTCCCCGCAGTCGCTGAGTGAGTGAGCCGGCGATCCGGGCGGCCTGGACCTTGGCGAGCTCTGCCTTCGCACCAGTGTGCCGCTCGTTGACGGTGGCGGTCCACAGGTCCAGCCAGCGCGCGAAGTGCGCCGGGGTGAGCGCGACTTTGGTGTTGAGGGCGAGGTGGGGCGCTAGCGCATTGCGGTGGTACAGACCCGCGCGCAGCAGCACGCTCTCCCAGAAATCGCACATTACCGGCAGGTGCGCGGGCAAGTCCATCTGAGCGATGTCGACGAAGATCGGACCGAGGCTGTCGTCGGCGAAGGCCCGCCGGTAGAAGGCGGTCACCAGGCCCGCGATGTCCTCGCGGTCGGCGATGTCCCGGCGTGGTCCCCCGGCAGTCATGCCGCTGCCAGCGTCATGGTTGGTTCGCCGCGTTCGGCGTCTGCGGACTCTGCGTATCCGGCGCCGACTCGATGGCGGGGGTGATGTGCGCCACACACAGATGCGGCTCCACGAAGGGCCGCAGGCTACTGGTCATGGCCGGCGCCCCCACTTCGGTCAGGGCGCCCCGGAGCAGACCCAGGTGAATCGAGCACACCACCTCCGGATGCTCCTGGGCGACGGCCCGGAACGGGCAGGCGTGCAGCCGGATCTGCAGATCCTGTCCCTCGCGGGCTAGTTCGGGTTCGAAGCCGAGTTCGGCGAACAATCCGCTCACCTGGGCCACGGACTCCTCCGCGGTCAGGCTCGGCGAGGGTCGGGGAGTGAAGCCCTGCTCTCTAGCCACCGCCCAGCCGGCTCGCTCGGCCCGCCGTGCGCGCTCCGCCGGGGCCTCGGCCCAGTGGGCCGCGAGAATCATGGCGAGCGACTGATAGCCGGTCTGCTTCGCGGCCCCGGTGTCACCGACGCTGGCCGGGGAGTAGAGCAGCCGCGGGCGCCCCCGCGTCCGCGGTGACTCCGAGTGGCTTCGAACCAACGCCGCCCCGCTGAGGACGTCCAGGTGGAACCGGACCGTGCTGACGTGCAGCCCGCACACCGCCGCCAGTTCTCGTGCATCCAAGGGGCGCTCGCTGCTTCGTAGGGCGTCCAGCAGCCGGACCCGACTGGCTACAGCCAACGCCCCGTGCGTCCTGTGCCGTCCAACCAACTCGTTCGTCCTCACGGCCCTACCCTAATAAAAATGATGGTCATAGTCTATATGGGACGGAGGACGGGCTGGAGGGAGAGGCCGCAATGACTTACGTGATCGCGGAGCCTGCATCGACGGCGTTGACCGGGCCTGTGCCCAGGAGTGTCTGGTCGACTGCCGCTACGAGGCAGCCCAGAGGCATCTCGTGACGGCCGTAGCACCCCAGCCGATCGTTACCCGTCCGCGTCCAGTGCGCCCCATTGTCAAGGGTTCGGCACTGCTCAATCTGCTGCAGACCACCGATCACAAGGTGATCGGCATGCTGTACCTGGTCACCTCGATGGCGTTCTTCTTCGTCGGCGGCAGCATGGCGATGGTGATCCGCGCTGAGCTGGCCCGGCCGGGCATGCAGTTTCTGTCCAACGAGCAGTACAACCAGCTGTTCACCATGCACGGCACGATCATGCTGCTGCTCTACGCCACGCCGATCCTCTTCGCCTTCGCGAACCTGATACTGCCGCTGCAGATCGGCGCGCCGGACGTGGCCTTTCCCCGGCTCAACGCGTTTTCCTTCTGGGCGTTCGCGTTCGGCGGCATCATCGTGTTGTCCGGGTTCCTGACGCCCGGTGGTGCGGCAGACTTCGGTTGGTTCGCCTACACACCGTTGTCCGACGCCATCCATTCACCCGGCGCCGGGCGGGGACTTGTGGATCATGGGCTTGGTGCTCGCTGGACTGGGTACCATCCTGGGTGCGGTGAACATGATCACCACTGTGGTCTGTTTGCGGGCACCTGGGATGACGATGTTCCGGATGCCGATCTTCACCTGGAACATTTTCGTCACGTCACTTCTGGTGCTGCTGGCGTTCCCGATCCTGACCGCGGCGCTGCTGGGTTTAGAGGCTGACCGGCGGCTCGGGGCGCACGTGTTCGACCCGGCCAACGGTGGCACGATCCTGTGGCAGCATCTGTTCTGGTTCTTCGGCCATCCCGAGGTCTATATCGTGGCGCTGCCTTTCTTCGGGATCATCGCCGAGGTGATCCCGGTGTTCTCCCGGAAGGGGATGTTCGGCTACAAGGGGATGATCTTCGCGACCCTGTCGATCGCTGCGCTGTCGGTGGTGGTGTGGGCGCACCACATGTACGCCACCGGCGCGGTACTGCTGCCGTTCTTCGCGTTCACCACGTTCCTCATCGCGATCCCGACCGGGATCAAGTTCTTCAACTGGATCGGCACCATGTGGCGGGGGCAACTGACGTTCGAGACCCCGATGATGTTCGCGATCGGCTTTCTGATCACGTTCCTGCTCGGCGGTCTCACCGGGGTGCTGCTCGCCGCCCCGCCGCTAGACTGGAACGTCAGCGACACTTACTTCGTGGTGGCGCACTTCCACTACGTGCTCTATGGCACGATCGTGTTCGCCACCTTCGCCGGGATCTACTTCTGGTTCCCGAAGATCACCGGCCGGATGCTCGATGAGCCACTGGGTAAGTTCCACTTCTGGGCCACATTCATCGGCTTCCACCTTACGTTCCTGGTGCAGCACTGGCTGGGTGCCGAGGGGATGCCGCGCCGCTACGCCGACTACCTCCCCAGTGATGGGTTCACCACCCTGAACATGGTGTCCTCGATCGGTGCCTTTGTTCTGGGTGCCTCGACGTTGCCGTTTTTGTGGAATGTGTTCCGCAGCTACCGCTACGGCGAGGTCGTCACCGTCGATGACCCGTTGGGGTATGGCAACTCCCTGGAGTGGGCGACATCATGCCCTCCACCGCGGCACAACTTCACCGAACTGCCCCGGATCCGTTCGGAGCGACCGGCCTTCGAACTGCACTACCCGCACATGGCCGCCCGGATGCGAACCGAGGCGCACATCAGCGGCAACGGGCA
>DASUII010000082.1:0-6140 GCA_036279835.1 Pseudonocardiaceae bacterium | reverse complement strand
CGTTCCCAGCGCATGACCGTCGAGCGCTCAACGCCAACCGCCTCGGCCAACCGTTCCTGACTGAAACCGGCCGCCTTGCGAGTACTGACCAGTCGATGCCGCCTGCCTACCATGCTGGCGCCCCCTCAAAGGACGTATCGGACAGTACACGCTCCTCATCGAGGCGATGTTGCTGTTCTGCATCAGCACTGCCACCGACCCGCACTGTTCTCAGCGATCTTCCGACGGTTGACTTTCACCAGGCCCCAGGTCCGGACTGAGCACTGAGCTGGCGTCCCTCCGACGGAGGGCTCCCCCGCTTCCGCCAGTGTCAGAGGTTCTCCGGTCCTGGGCGCCCTCCGGTGAGACGACACCTAGATAAGGCCTAAAACTCGTGCACCACAAGGGCAACCATGCAGACCAGTACACCGGGGTCATACGCCACAGTGACGGCACCGACCATGACCAACTCGGCGTCGGAGGCGACACCCGGGTCCGTACAGCCGCGCCACCGGAGGCGCTGCGTGCGCTGGCCGCCGAGCATGGCGTCGACGTCGAGCCCACTGGCAAACGGCTGGCTACACAGGGTGAGGGGGGCACGAATGAGCAGCCCGTGGGATGAGGCGTACGAAAAGCTTCGAGCCTTCGCGGACGCTGGCGCGACAGCGCCGGAGGTGAACCTATATGGCGTGGTCCTGGGCAGGGAGTTACCTCTTCCAGTCACCCCGGAGGAACACGCGCAATACGCTGCGGTACAAGCAAGAATAATAGCCGATGAGCTGGGAGGAACACCCGATGAATAATAAGGCAGCGCTGTATGCACGCGACCTCACTGATCTGCAATGGAGTAAGAGTTCGCGGTCGCACGACGATGACCCACCGGATAACTGCGTGGAAGTCGCGTCATTCCTCGACGGGACCGTGGCTGTGAGAGACAGCAACAATCCCGGTCGACCCGCTCTGATGTTCACCGCTGGCGAGTGGGCAGCGTTCACTTTCGGAGTCCGCAACAACGAGTTCTAGCGCGGTGCAGAAGTGTACCTGCGGTCCTACGACAACGGCGACATCCTGGAATTAGACGACATCACTACCCAGTCATGGGTCCAGCTAGACGCCCACCCCGAGCACTGTCGTGAACCACACCCACACCTCGGCCTGACCGCGGTCTGGCGTCAGGTCCGGACGAGTAACTCCACGGTGTACTCGCCGGTGCGTTGCGCGCGCAGGCCGCCACGCTGGGCGATCCGGGCTACGCCGGCGGCATCGGACACCGCACGCGGAGCGGTAGCGAGCAGCCGAGCCAGCCGACCCTTGTGCGATTTGTTGTGGTGGCTCACCGTCCGACGACGGCCGTGGCCGTCATCGCTGACGACATCCACGGTGACTGCGCCCGGCACCGCCCCCAGCGCGGTGTAGCTGCCCGAACGCAGGTCGATCACCAGGCCCGCGAGCTCGGACAGCGACGGGGCCAACGCCGGACGCCACACCGATCGCACCGAGCCCAGTCCAGGAAGGGTCGCCGTGGCGGACAGCCGGTACGCCGGTATCGGATCGTCCGCGGTGAGCAGCCCGAACAGTGCCGAGGCCACCGCCAGCCGGGCCCGCTGCGCCGGCCGCAGCGAACCCGCATCCAACGCTGCATAGAGCACACCTGTGTAGCGAAGCAACGCGGGCAGCGTCGGTGCGCTGCACAGTCCGGCGTTGCGTTCCAATTCGTCGGACTGGCGCTCGGACAGCCCCAGTGCGGCCAGCCCGGCGGGTGCGTCCCCGGCCAGCACCAGCAGTTCCTCGATCAGTTTCCGGCGGAGCGGCGTGAGTTCGGGATAGGACAGCCGGTCCAGCGCAAGCGGCGGCCCGTTGCCCCCGGACGCCTTGGTCTCCGACGGGGGTAGCAGCACCAACACAGCGGGTGAGCTTATACCCACGGTTACCGCGCCGTAGCGTTCGAGTGAACCTCACAGACTGGCGCGCCAAAACGGACCGCGCCACGATACTTTATCGACTGGCTTGGGCACCGATATCGGTAAACAATTCAGAACGGACGTGGCATGATATCGGGGAAGGAGGTGCCGGTGCGTTGCGCACGTTTTAAAACAACCAACCTGAATGCACAGGCTCATCGCAGTAGCGTATCTTGCGGACACATTGGGAATGAATCGCAACTGACCGACCATATACTTGATGGACCGAACGGGAAGGACTTGCGCCGTGACATCCGCTACGACGCCGTTCATCAACCTGCCATTTCCGGCACGCCAGCATCCTGAGTCGGCCAGGATCGAGACATCCACCCGCGACTGGGTTATACGCTTCCGCTTAGCCTGCGGTGACGCCGGCAAACAAGGACTGGTCCAGAGCCGCTTCGGCGAGGCTGCTGCCTACGGCTATCCCGATGCGCCGCTGCCGGAGGCGGAATTGGCGGCCGGCTGGTTCGCCTGGCTGTTCTTCATCGACGACCACCACGAAGAAGGTGCCGAAGGATCCGCTCAGAAGTGGACCGGCGTCACCGAAGCCGTCTGCGGGGTGCTCGAACAGGGTTTGCCGACCGGTCCGCTCGCCGACACGCCACTGATACGGGCACTCGCCGACCTCTCCCACCGCTTCGACGCGCGGGCTTCGCCCGCCTGGAAGGAGCGGTTCAATCGGCATCTGATGGGCATCATGACGGGCGGCCTGCAAGATATCCAGCTCCGCGAACGCGGCACCCCGCTGCCACTCGCCGAGTACATCCCGCTTCGCCGGGACGCAAGCGCCGTACTGACCTGCTTCGACGTCATCGAAATCTGCGGGCAAACCGAACTCCCAGACCAGGTCTACCACTCGTCGGTTTTCCAGGAGATCGTCCTTGCCGGTGCGGACCTTTTCTCCTGGATCAACGACCTGTACTCATTGGACAAGGAAATCGCCTGCGGCATCGTTTCCAACCTGATTCTGGTACTGCAACACGAACGGCACCTAAGCCGGGAACAGGCATTCATCGCCGCACGTGCGCTCATCAGCGACCGAGTGAATGACCTCCTCGCGGCCGAGGAGCGCCTGCCCGAGCTGATCGACACCCTGCAACTCGGCACCGCCATCCAAGCAGCGATATACCGCTACGTGGCCGGTATCCGGGACTGCATCGCCGGATCTAACCAGTGGCATGCCCACCGCACCCACCGTTATCAGAAACCGCTTCAGACCGCCGATGTGGGTGGCCAGCCTGGTGTGTGAAGTGGCAGTTAAGTGGGAGCCGGGGCCGCCTGACACGGCCTCTCGGCCGTGCCCATGACACCGTGTGCTGGCCCTCGTGCCCAGTTGATGGCGCAGGCGGACTGCGGGACGCAGTAGCCCATGTGGCTGATGAGCAATCACCGCGTCTCACCAAGAGTGATGAAAACCCGCGCGTAAGTCGCCCACCTTTGGGCGACTTACAGGTTTTGGTATGTACTGCTAACCTCAACGTTAATTAGAAACTTCCGAACAGCCGTTTCTTAGGGGGCACGCGCGGGCACGCCTCACGGCGTCCAACTGTTCTGGGCAAATCTAAGGATGTCGACCTCAATTTCCGATCGGTGGACATTATTCCCAGCTCGGATATTCACTTGAGGCGCCGGCAGTTTATTCGAGGTGGCGACCGTACAGTCGATACGTTAATTCCCACGCGACTGTTGAGACGTAACGATGACCAGCGCTGTTAGCTTATTCTGCCACGTGGGCAGCAAACGGCGTCTCGTGTCGGGACGCGCCCGGGAACTCGCTGTGTTGCGAACCGAACAGCAACGGAGCACGCTCGGTGAGCTGCGAGTGGCCTTGGTGCTCGGGGACGCCGGGTTGGGAAAATCGCGGCTCGCGGCCGAACTGGTACCTCACGGCAATGAGTTCGCCGTCGGGCTGATCGCGCACAAATGTCTCTTCAAGGGTATACCGCCGCTGGGACCCTGGGCCGACGCTCTTAATCTGCATGCGGGTGGCGTGGACCCCGATCGAGTCTGCCGCGTGTGCGGGAGCGGGCTCGGTGGTCTTCCGGCGCTCGTGCGCCGTGCCGATATCGCCCACGACGCGGCTTCGTGTGCGGAAGCACTTCGCTACCACTTCGTTGAGTGGATCCCCGGCCTGCTCGCCACCGCTAGTAAAGACCAGCCCATCATCGTGATTCTTGACGACGCTCACCGCAGCGACGATGCGGTGTGGGAGATGCTGCTGCGGCTCGCGCGGGACTGTACAAGCAGCCGCCTGTTCGTACTCGCCACGGCCCGGCCGGCAGAGTTGGCCAGGAACCGGACGGCCCTTGCCGTGCTGCATGCCCTGGAGCAGGAAGGGCGGATCAACCGGGTTGCGCTCGCGCCGCTTTCCCGCCAGGACGTCCGGGAGCTGACGGCAGACACCCTGCGGCAAGACCAGGTGCCGCCAGCGCTGGCGGATTGGTTGACGGCTCGCGCGCAGGGCAACCCCCGGTTCGCCGTCGGCCTGCTGGATGCATTGAACGGGTGCGATGCAGACTTCCGGGCGCCGGCCTTGGGTCGGATTCCGGAGAAACTGGCCCGATGGATACGCACCGAACTGGCGCAACTCGACCCGTCGGCCTTGACCCTTCTTGAGCTGCTCGCTGTTGCCGCCCACCCGGTGGATCCAGACGACCTCGCCCGAATCTCCAGGTCGCCGATCGAGAACGTCGCGGCGGTGCTGGAACAGCTCGAACGTGCCGGCACGGTGGTTGAACAGCAGCGTGCGGGGTTCCTTGGCTACACGCTCGCCCATCTGCTCACCCGGGAGGTGCTGTACAGCGGCATCGGTGCAGCCAGGCGGCGGGTGATGCACCGGCGGGTGGCGGCGACGCTGGTTGCGTCCGGACGGACCGAGGCTGCGGCATCGCACTACCTTCGCGCAGCGCGAGCAGGGGACGGCGAGGCGATCGCCGCGCTGATCGAGATGGTCCGTCAAGCCCACCAGCGCGGGCTGAGTTCCCTGGAGTGGCAGACCGTCTCGACGTTGCAGGAACTCCTGCCGGCTGGCGACGAGCGCTGGTGCGAGGTGTTTAATGCGTTGGGCCCGCAGGCGAATTGGGGCATCGTCGATCGGACCGAGCACTATGTGGCCGATATCGCCGCAGTGCGGCGGATGCGGCGACTGCTCTGCGGGGTGGGCGACCTGCAACGGCAAGCCGACGTCCGGTTGTGGCTCGCGGGTTTGTTCGCCTACGGAGCGGGTGACGTCGATGCCGGGGCGCGGGAATGCCAGCAGGTCGTCGCCCTATGCCAGCAGGCCGGCCGCCACGTCGCGGCTCGATCAGCGGGGGTCGAGCTGGCCAAAATTCGCGGATGGGCCGGCGACCTGCGCGGCGAAGAGGTGGCGGCGCGACAGCTGTTGAGCGAGGCAGAGCACGACGGTGATCAACAAGGGATCGCGGAGGCGCTCGGGGCGTTGGGGCACACACTCGGCTGGCAAGGCCGTTTCGACGCGGCCGAGAACGTGCTCGTGCGTAGCGTCGAGATGGCCACCGCAACGGTGCACTTGTCGTGGATGTCGCAGAGCCTGGCGCTGCTCGCTTCCCTGGATGCCTGCCGGGGCCACCTGGTCTCCGCGCGCATCCGGTGCGCCCAGGCCGCCGCGTCCAGCCCACCCGACGACCCGATGATCGGACGCTGCAGCGAGTTCATCGAGCTGCTTGCCGGGGATCTGACCATGGCACAAGTACATGCACGGCGAGCAGAGCGTCACGAGCCGGCGGATCGATCCCGGGTGCCGGTCCGGCAGGCGGCCCGGGCGGCGATGGCGGCGGCGGAGCGGGGCGATCTCACCGAGGCTCGCCGGCATCTCAACTGCATGACGTGCGTCGACAGCGGGGCCCTCGGAATTATTGAACCGTTGTACTGGTGGGCCAAGGGCGTGGTGGCCAGGGCCGAGGGTCAGTTCACCGCTGCGGCCGTCGCGCTGCGGCGTGCGGCCGACCGCTACTCGGCGATGGGCGCCTACGCTCTGAGAGTCTTTGTTCTCGCGGATCTGGCCGAGGTCACGGTGATCGTCGGCGATGGCGACGCTGCGGCCAACGTCGCGCGATGGGCCGAGGACAACGCCCGCTGCACCGGTGCGCCCATCCACCAGACGCTGCATCTGCTGGCCGCAGCGTGGGCACTGATCGGCCAGGGTCACCAGGCGGCGGCGGCGCGAGCCGCGTTGCG
>DASUII010000081.1:0-11046 GCA_036279835.1 Pseudonocardiaceae bacterium | reverse complement strand
CTCCTCGCCGCCATTACCTCGTGAGTGGGAAACAGTGTTATGGCACTGCTAACCACTCACGAGCGCGTCAGCGCATATCGAAGGTGGCGGGGTCGGGGCCGATGCGGCGATCCGTGTCTAGGGCGGCGATGGCGGAGAGGTCTTCGGTGGAGAGGTCGAAGGTGAAGACGTCGAAGTTCTCACGGATCCGCGCTGGGGTCACCGACTTGGGGATCACGATGTTGCCGAGCTGCAGGTGCCAGCGCAGCACCACCTGCGCCGGAGTCACATCGTGCCGCTTGGCGAGCCCGGTGATGGTGGCGTCGGATAGCGCCGCACCTTGGCCCAGCGGGCTCCACGCCTCGGTGGCGATCCCGTGCGCTGCGTGCTCCGCGCGCAGCTCGGTCTGCTGGAAGTGCGGGTGCAGCTCAATCTGGTTGACGGCGGGCACCGTGCCGGTTTCGGCGAACAGCCGTCGCAGGTGCTCGACGGTGAAGTTGGACACTCCGATCGCGCGCACCCGGCCGTCCGCGGCCAGCTTCTCCAGCGCCTTCCAGGTTTCGACGTACCGGTCGGCGGTGGGCACCGGCCAGTGGATGAGGTAGAGGTCCACGGCATCCAAGCCCAGGCGTTGCGTGCTGGCATCGAAAGCACGCAACGCCTGGTCATAGCCGTGATTGGCATTCCACAGCTTCGTCGTCACGAAGATCTCGTCGCGGGGTAGCCCGCTGGACGCGATCGCCCTGCCGACACCCTCTTCGTTCTGATAAGCCGCCGCAGTGTCGATGCTGCGGTACCCCGTCTCCAGTGCGGTGGACACCACACGCTCAGCGTCCTGCGGCGGCACCTGGAACACGCCGAAGCCGAGCTGGGGGATCTGTACGTTGTTGTTCAAAGTCATAGTGAGCACACCACTCATACTGGGCGCAACACATGGTCCGCGCGAATCGGTGCCACTATCTGAGGACGTCGCGCGACGCGCTGCGACTAGTCAGCCTATCGAACGAGTGATCTCATGATCATCGCAGCCGGCCTGGTGATCGCGGTGAGTGCGCTGGTGCAGGGCGCGGTGGGGTACGGGATGGCCCTGGTGGCGGCACCATTGCTGGCGTTGGTCGACCCCATGCTCGTGCCGGTCCCGTTGATCTTGCTGACGTCCGGGCACGCCGTGCTCGCGGTGATCCGGGACGGACGCCACGCCGACTGGCCCGGGATCGGCTGGGCGATGCTGGGCCGGCTGCCCGGCACGGGACTCGGCGTGCTCGCCGTGGTGGCGCTGTCGCAACGAGTTTTCAGCCTCCTGGTCGGGCTCAGCGTGCTCGCTTGCGTGGTGCTCTCGTTACTGGCCTGGCGTCCACGTCCCCGACCAGCCTCGCTCATGCTGGCTGGCCTGGCCAGCGGGGCTGGGGGTACCGCAGCGTCGATCGGCGGACCCCCTATCGCGCTGCTGTACCAAGACGCGGCAGGCCCACAGGTCCGCGCCACTCTCGGCGGTTACTTCGTCCTGGGGTCGGTGACCTCGATCATCGCGCTGGCTGCTGTGGGTCAGATCACCAGAGAGTCGTTAGCGCGTACCCTCCTGCTCACGCCTTTCCTGCTGGTCGGGTTCGCGCTCTCCGGTCCGGCGCGCCGGCTGCTCGACAACGGCTGGACGCGGCGCGCGGTGCTAGCGGTGAGTGCCGCCAGCGGCGTCCTGCTCATCGCCCGGGTGTTGCTGTCACGTGGATGAGGGTCTTCGACGGCGGATACTGGGATCACCTAGGTCGCCGACGGCGAGGAGCTCGGTATGACTTCGCAGCGCAACGGCCGTCCCGACGACCTTGCCGGGGCGCTGCAGCGTGCCGTCGAAGCTCGGATCCTCAGCGCCGACCAGGTGCAGGCGGTGCTCGCCGCCGAGGAAGTCCGGGAACCCGGTGGTCGCCGGCTGCCGGTCACCGAGGCGCTGGGCTACCTGGGCGGGTTGCTCGCGCTGTCGGGGGCGGTGACGCTCGGCATCCAGTACTGGCGCGAAGTGCCCACTGCCGGCCGGCTCGGGCTGTTCGCCCTCGTCGCTGCCATCACCTGGCTTGTCGGGGCCCGGATCGCTGACGGATCGGAACCCGCACTGATCAGGCTGCGCGGTGCGCTTTGGTTCGCTTCCTCGGCTGCAGTGGCAGCGCTCGGCGGTCAAGTCGCATGGGACCTTGCACACGCCAGGGAGTCCGTGGTGTGGCTGTCGGCAGGGGCGGCCGCGGCTGTACAGGCGGGGCTGCTGTGGCGGCTGCGGGACCGGCCGGCGCAGCACCTCGCCTGCCTGGCAGGTGTGCTCGTCGCCGCCGGTGGCGCCGCGGATATCGCTGGTGGGCCAGCTGCGGTCGGGCTGGCAGTCGCCGTCGCCGGAGCCGCTTGGGTGGCCGCGGGCTGGCTGGCAGTGTTGCCTCCGCCCGTCCTGGCCCTGGTGGGTGGTGGTGTCGCGGTGCTCGCTGGGGCTGCAATCACCGCGGACGACTGGTCCGATGCCGCGCCGCTGCTCGGCCTGGCTGTGTCGGCTGCGCTCGTGGCGGTGGGAGTGGCAACCGTTCGGACGCCGCTGATCGTCGTCGGTCTCGTCGGCGGGTTCGGTTACCTGCCCTGGACGATCGGGCACTTCTTCGCCGACTCGCTGGGTGTGCCGCTGGCGATGCTGCTGTGCGGCATTGCCCTCCTGGCCGTCACCCTGGTGCTGCTGCGCCGGACTTCGCGCGCCGTGCCAGCCCGCTGAACGCGTTGCTCAGTGTGCGGTTGCTTGGCGGTGGCTCACCTGAAAACCTCGCCGAGGCCGGAAATAATGAAGACGTGGGTTTTCAACCCTGCTGAACAGCGCGTGCGTCCGCTTGCGCCTTCGCCAGGTCCTGGCGCACCGTCTCGGCGGCAGCGTCCACATCGGTCTGCGAACTGTGGTAGTCGACGGCGACGTGCATCCATCGACTCAAGTCGTCGTGCATGAAGCTCATGTCGTCCACCCAGTCACGGATTGCCTGCGGTTCATCATTCGCCGTAAAGTGCCTGTCCGCCTGCCTGAATGCATCAAGGAAACTCGTGTCAAACTCTGGGTCCGAGTTTTTGCGGTAGTACTGGAACCGTGCAGCGACTGAGTTCGGCTCCGCCATCGCTACCATGGCCTCCTCGCCGTTGGCGTGCTGGGCAAGGCCGATGATGGCCTGGCTTTGCTCGAAGATGCTCCGGTAGTGAGCAATGTTCGCGGTGATCACTGCAAAGGCGGCCTCTCGGTCAGCAGGCGACGCTGTGGGGAACAGAGCCAGCGTCAGCGAAGCTGCGGTGTCATTAATCGGCGTGCTGGGCGTGACGGCTCCAAACGGGGACACCAACTGCGAGCCGAAGACCAGTCCGAGGAAGAGCACGCACCCGGTCACCGGCGGACCGCGCCTTTTCGCTGATCGCCGCTGCAGCGGTGTCACAACGTGGTAATCGGCCCTTGCGCTTGCCCCGTTACCGATAACGGAGCAAAGTGCTCAACTGCGGCCAACCGGGGATCTCGTGGGCAAAACCCGTGGTCCCGGCAGGGCTGGACCGTCCAGACCAGGCCGGCGACCGGCGGCACCTAACTCCGGCCGTGGCGAGCCATCGTGATCCTTGCCAGGTTGATCTCCTCGGATGCCCGCGAGCGGATCGGCTGGGTTGTCGATTCTCGGGAGACTGAACTCAACGTTTTCTATGCGCTTCAGATGGTCCCGCAGGGGCACGCATCACTGCAGCGATCCGAGCGCTGCTGCGGAAGCACTGTTGCGTTGTCGCGATGAAAGATCGAGGCTAGTCCACCAGCCAGGGCCGTCGCAGCTGCGAAAACACCCAACCAATTTCTCCAACCGTATTGCATGATAACCGCCCTATTGGCTTGAACGGCAGTCGACGTTCCTGCGGCGTCCGAGGTGCGATCCGGATGCTCTACAGCGACGCTCCAGCTCGTCCCGGCCGAAGCCGCCGCTTCTCGGCTGGCGATGGCACACCTCCCACCGAACGTCCATGTCAGTGCCCCTAACTCTAACGCCCGCGAGTGAACATACTTTGAACAAAAGGTACTTCGAAGAGTCGATATTTGAAACATACAGGTGAATGCGCGGCCGCTCGACGACCCTTACTGCAAGCGCAGATGCTCAAATCACTCCGAAAATCGTATGCATGGTTCCTGCCAGCCCGCAAGCGAGTTCGACGAGCTGTGACTCCTATCCTGCCAGGTTCTTGCCAAACATTCTTTCAAATTTCTCCACTCTGGACAAGGTGCTCACACTGCTGGGCAGCCGTCAGCCGAGGTTCGCCTGCCATCCCCACGCAGCTCGACTAGCACGTCATGCAGTCGGGTCGTGAAGTGCTCATCCCGCCGCGGCCTCCAAAGCACTTGTCTGCCGTCCTTCTTGCTTACCCACTCGGGAACGAGTAACATCGAACATATGTTCGACACTAGCCCAAGTGCCGGCGACACCACAGGGTGAAGCAGAGCCCGGGCTGGTCGGTCACCCAGCACCCCGACCGCTGCACCACCTGGGCCACCCCAGCGGCCACCTCTACCACTCACAACCGCCGCCGCTGACCGACCCCGAACCACTTGCTACACACCCGAGATCCGATCCGGAGGAACCCCCGCCCTTCTGAGTGATCGCGGGTTATGGTCACGCCAGATCGACCTGCTGCTCTGGAGCAGCCGGGTGCGCAATCCTGACTCCCCTTCGACGGGATGGAACGCGGAAGAGATTTCAGATGACCGTGAACTGGTGGCAGGTACTGATCGCGGTGGGCGGAGGACTTCTCCTGCTCTTGCTCGCCCTGCTCACGACGTTCTGGATCACCCGGCGCAACAGACCCGACCAGGCCACGCTGAGCGAGGCTCTGCGACTTCGCTAGCCGGATGGCCGGCATCCGCCTGTACCCGCTGGTTGCATCCCGCCCCGGTGTGGCTCCATGCCGTGCCCCGTGACGCATTAACGCGATCTCAGCCCCCGATCCGGCACTGCATCCCTTCGATAGTATTCGTAATCGCTGTGAGATTTCGCTGTGGCGGCGTTCACCCGGCACCAGCGCCGGGGGGAAAGGCGGACGCGAATGCGGGAGGCTCTGCTCGTTCTCGCTGTCTTCTTGGCCTGCGCCGTCGAAGCGGTGGAGGCGTTGACCATCGTCCTTGCGGTCGGGGTCAGCCGGGGCTGGCGCTCGGCGGTGCAGGGCGTCGCCGCTGGCCTGCTGGCCCTCGCGGTGATCGTGGCCGCGCTCGGGCCGGCCCTGAGATTCGTCCCGTTGGGCGCGTTACGGCTTATCGTCGGTGGTCTGCTGCTCATCTTCGGTCTCGGTTGGCTGCGCAAGGCGATCCTGCGGGCGTCGGGATTCAAGGCGTTGCACGACGAGGATGCGATCTACGCCCGTGAGCTTGCCGCCGCCCGCGCGGCCGCGCGGACCCGCCGCGCCGCCGTCGACGACTGGTACGCATTCACCCTGTCGTTCAAGGGCGTGCTGCTCGAAGGGCTCGAAGTGGTGTTCATCGTGGTCACCTTCGGTGCCAACCAGGGCAGCATTCCGCTGGCCGTGCTCGGCGCCGGCATCGCCGTCGTGGTCGTCACTGTCGCCGGGATCGCCATGCGTGGCCCGCTGGCGCGGGTACCGGAGAACACCCTGAAGTTCGCCGTAGGTGTGCTGCTGACCTCATTCGGAACCTTCTGGGGGGCGGAAGGAGCGGGCGCCGACTGGCCTGGTGCCGACGCTGCGCTGCTCGGAGTCATCGCCGTCGTCGCGCTCACCGCGCTGGGGTTCGTCGCGCTGCTGCGCCGGACTCATGGCCGCCAAATCCTGGCGTCGCCGGTGACCGAACCGATGGAGGTGACCTGATGGGTGCGCTGGGCCGTTGGCTGCGCAGCTTCGGCGCGTTCTGGTGGGATTTCATCGTCGGGGATGACTGGCGGGTCGCGGCGGGCGTGGTGGCAGCGCTGGCCGTCACCGCCGGCCTCGCCGCCGCCCGGGTGCCCGCATGGTGGTTCCTGCCCCTGACAGTGCTCGTCATGCTCGGCGTGTCGCTGAGGCGAGCCGTCCGCCATGCCGACACCCGGTGAGCATCGATCCTGAGCCCTCCGCGCTCGATGGCGCCGGCAGCACCGAGCCGCCGGACGATCCGAGCAAGGTGGGGTGGCTGCTGTTGATGTATCGGGTACCAGCGAACCGTCCCGGGTGCGCGCGACCGTCTGGCGCCGGCTAAAAGGGGTGCGGCGCGATCTACCTGCGCAACTCGGTGGCGACGTTGCCCGACAGCCCGGCCCATGAGCGGATGCTGCGCCGCTTGCGCGCGGAGATCGGCGGTCTCGGTGGCACCGCGCAACTGTTCCGAGCCGACGCCCTGGCCGGCGGACAGGACGTCATCGCCACCTACAACGCCGCCCGGGACGACGAGTACGAGGAGATCGTCGACAGGTGCCAGGACTTCCTCACCGAGATCACTAACGAGACCGCTGCGGAGCACTTCACCTACGGCGAGCTCGAGGAGAACGACGAGGATCTCACCAAGCTGCGCCGCTGGCTCGCCAAGATCATCGAGCGTGACGTGATCGCTTCACGCGAGTCCGGCCACCACCGCGAGCACAGCGAGCAGAGCGATCAACATGTAGCCGAGGTAGGCGTCGAGCCGGCCGTTCTGCATTCTCTTCGCAGTACGCACCAACAGCAGCAGCGGTCGGCGCAGCGGGCGGTATAGGAACCGCTCCACCACCTCGACGACGTCGTTGGTGTAGCCGATGTGGGCGCCCGCGGCGTCGCGGTGCGGGTCGCCGGTGCGCCCGCCGGTCTCCCGCTCCAAGACGGTGAGCTCGGATCGGGTGAGCAGCAAGTTGGCCAGCACCTTGCGAGTCGGGTTGGCGAACCCGAAGGGGGTGTACTGGTTCTCGCCGGTTACCCCGCCGGTCGCCGACCGCCAGGCCGGAACCCGGCGCACCGCGAACATCCGCCCGCCCGCGAAGGCAACGCTCATACCCAGCACCCCCAACAGCAGCACCGGCATCACGACAACGAGCCAAGACGGCGACAGGGCAGAGAACTCGGAGTACACCGGCTGCAGCACCCACTCCGATTTCAGCGCCCCGGCGGCAACGTCTCGCCCCACTAAGGGGTCGAGTCCAGCGATCAGCATCCGGATCCAGAGTGGGGCGACCGCGGCCACGCCCAGACAGCCCAGCCCGAGCAGGGCCACGCCAGCGGTGCCCAGCGGGCCGACGTCGCGGCCGCGGATCGTTTCGGCCGGTCCCCGAGGCCCGAGCACGATGAGCCCGACGATCCGGACGAACGCCACCGCGGCGAAACCCGCGGTGATCGCTACCAGGGCGCCGGCCAGCGCCAGCGGCAGCGCGTAGGCCAGCCGGCCGATCCGGAACTGCTGCATGAGCGACTCCAGCAGGAACCACTCCGAGACGAAGCCTGCGGTCAGGGGAAGCCCGGCCAGGGTGAGCGCCCCGACGGCCAGACCGGTTCCGCTGGCAGGCAGCCGATGCCCCACGCCGCGCAACGACTCCAGCTCGGTGGTGCCGGTCGCATCCTCCAGCCCGGACGTGGCCGAGAACAGCAGCGATTTGGCCAGTGCGTGCGCCACCACCTGCAGGGTCGCCGCGAGCAGACCCACGGCGATCAGCGGCGGCCGGTCCACCGCGGCCCCGACCAGGGCGACGCCGTAGCCGACACTGATCAGGCCACCGTTCTCAATACTGGAGTACGCCACCACCTCGGCGAGGTCGGTCTGCACGGTGGCGTGCGCGATGCCCAGCAGCGCGGTGAACCCGCCCAGCACCAGCACGATCACTGCCAGCCAGCCGGGCGGGACCCGCAACAGGTCCAGGGTGCGCCACATCCCGTAGAAGCCGACGTTGACGGCCACCCCGGCCATCACCGCGCGCAGCGGCCCGGGAGCGGCCCGGTAGCCCTGCGGCATCCAGACGTGCAGCGGGACCAGCCCCACCTTCACGGCGAAGCCGCCGACCAGCAGCGCGAACGCGGCATCGCGCAGCCCAGAACGCGGCACCGATGCGAGCTGGGCGAAGCTGAAGCCACCCGCTCGGGCGGCCAGCAGCAGGAAGCCGAGCAGCAGCGCTGCGCCGCTGACCTTGCCGAGGACGACCGTGATGATCGCCGCGTCGGCGCTGCCGGCTTTGCTCCGCTCGAAGCCGGCCAACAGGTAGAACGCGATCGTGAGCAGCTCCCAGGCCAGCAGGAACTCAAAAGCGTTGTCGGCGGTGATGATGACGGCGACCGACCCCAGCGTCAGGCAGTGTGTTGCCCCCAGGCTCCGGTAGCGGACCCGGCCCGGGCGGGCGGCCCACGCCGCGCATACCAGGCTCACCGGTACTGCCACCCCGAAACTGATCACCAGGAACAACCCGGAGAGCCGATCGACGGCCAAGGCAATGGCGCCGAAGCCCAGCGCCCCCGATCCGAGAGCAGAGTCGAGACCAAGTCGAACGCCCGCACCGGAGATGCCCGTGGCACCGACCACGACCAACAGCATCGACGACGCCGCAGCCACCAGATAGGGCACCGCGCGCGGCATGGCGTACCGCACCCCTGCCACCAGGTCGATCAATCCGGCACCGAGCAGGGCCAGCAAGGCTATGGCGAGTAGCCACACCATCGGCGGTTCACCGACCTTCCGGGACGACCCGGCCGACGGCCAGCAGCAGCGCGTGCAGCAGGCTGAATGGGGACGGGGGCGATCCGGGGACCCACACATCAACGTCTACTAGGTCGCCGATTCCGCCAGCAACCGCGTAGCTGGGGGCGACCAGTCCGCCGCTGATCGCGTCGGTTCCGGCGGCGATCACGACCAACGGTCGGGGAGTGGCTTCGACCGTTCGGCGCAGTGGCTCGGCCATGCCGTGCGACCCCGCCCCGGTGATCAGCAGCACGTCAGCGTGCCGCGGGCTGGCGGTGAAGAAGATTCCCAACCGGTGCACGTCGTAGACCGGGTTGAGCAGGGCCAGCACTTCCCACTCCTCCGACCCGTCCGAGCCCGCGTCGACGTGCCTGATGTGCACGGATCGGCGAAACATCCGGACTCGGGCCGCCAACGCGCGGCGGAGGAGTTCGACGGCCTCGTCGGTTTCCGCGAGCTGCGGGACGACCAGCGCCTGGCGATGCAGCTGTGCCGTCTTGCTCCTGGGCACCCAGCCGAACAGTTCCGGCCGTTCCCGGACACACCGGCCGCATAGGATGCACTGGCCGGTGTCGAGCTGTAGCACGCCGGCCCGGCTGTGGATCGCCCTTGTTGGGCACAACGTCTCATCGGCAGGGCCGTTGGCGACCGGTTGTACCGAAGCGGGGAAAACCTCGGCGTAGGGATCCGGTCGGCGTGGGTACCTGCTGGTGACTATCCCGTTGCGCAGGCCGCGCAGCACCCACGGCATTTACATCACCACCCCGGCGATGGACAGCCCGAAGCTGGCCTCGTTGAAGGGGAAGTCGGTCAGGATGTCACCGACGAAGATCGACGGGAACAGCATGAGGTTGTGGAACGACGCCGAGCGCGGCGCGCAGTAGCCGATCCGCGCGGCATCGTCGAGCTCCAGTAGGTAAAGCACCTCGCCCTGGGGGGCTTCGGCCCACCCCACGGCTTGCCCGGTCCCTGGCTGCGCGACCACGCTGAGCTGGTCGGTGTCGCAGTCGGGCAACCGCCCGACCGCCTGCCGGGCCAAGTGGAAGGCTGCTTCGATCTCCACTATCCGCACCTGCATTCGGGCCTGCGCGTCCCCCGCGGCACGGACCGGGACGGGTGGCGGGGCCAGTTGCTGGTAGCCGTCGTAAGGACGGGTCACTCGGCAGTCATCGGCGCAGCCGCTGCCCCGGCCGATCGGGCCAACCGCACCGTGGGATCGGGCCAGCTTCGGATCCAGCGGTCCGGCGGTGCGGACCCGGTCCAGGAATGAGGAGGTGTCCAGCAACGCGCGCACATCACTGTTGATGGCGTGTTGCAGCCGGTCGAGCTCGGCGGTGACCTCGTCGGCGGGCAGCCTGGGTAGCGCGGTCACGCCCCCGGGAACGACGACGCCGCGGCCGAATCTGCTGCCGGACAGTGCACCCACCAGCCGCAGGGTGTGCTCCTTATGCAGCCCGAACCGCGCGGTGGCCACCGCGAGGCCGGCGGCGTCGGTGAGCTTGCCCAAGACGTCGAGGTGGTTCCCGATCCGCTCCAGTTCGGCGTGCAGCACCCGGATCATCGCGGCGGCGATGGGAACGCGGGCGCCGGAGAGGGTCTCTACGGCGTGCGCGAAGGCCAACGCGTGCGCCACCGACGCGATGCCTTCGACCCGTTCGGCCAGCAACACCCCGTCGTCGACGGTCATACCCTCGAACCGCTTCTGTACGCCGCGGTGCTTGGCGTGCGGGCGGATCCGCAGGTGCGGGATGTCCTCACCGGGTGTTTCCACCAGGTATTCCACCGATTCGAAGACACCGGAGCGCACCGGGCCGTGTGGGATGGTGAAAACCCCGGTGCCGTGCAGGTGCACCGACAGCGCGCCCTCATCCGGGTCGATCCGAGCTGGCTGGCCGGGCGCACCCGGGTGCGGACGCGGGCTGCCGCCATTGCCGTGCGGCAGTACCAACGGGTCCAACCGGGGGTGCCCGTCGGGCACCAGCCCGACCAGATCGTGGATTGCCCGCTCGTACCAGAACGCTGCCGGCAGCTGCGGCGTCAGGGCGGGATAGTGGGTAACGCCGGCGGGCAGGGCTGCGGCCAGCGCGGTGACGTCGCCGTCGTGCGCGACCAGAGCGGTGAGCCCGGTTCCCCCGCTCGGGTCACCACGACCAAGCAGAGCCGCGAACCGCTGGCCGTCGGCCAGGCGCAATCGCAGCGCGTCGGACAGGGCAGCTACCGGGTCGCTGCGGACCGTGGACCGGGTCACAACGCACCTCCCAGCTCGGCGGCCCCACGAGCGATGAGGGCGGCCAGCGTGTCCGGCGGGTGCAGGCCCAGCACCAGCAGTGCGAGCACCCCGACGACCATGGGCGCCACCATCCACGCGCTCGGTTCGCCCCGTGGCGCTGTCGCGGCGCCCGGGCCGCCTGGGCGAGGTA
>DASUII010000080.1:0-25685 GCA_036279835.1 Pseudonocardiaceae bacterium | reverse complement strand
CAGGTGCTCGGCCTGCTGGGACCCAATGGCGCCGGCAAGACGACCGTGCTGCGGATGCTGATGGGGCTGGTCATACCGACCGGTGGGCAGCTGCGGGTGTTCGGGCACCGGGTGAGCGCCGGTTCGCCGGTGTTGTCCCGGGTCGGATCATTCGTGGAGGGTCCCGGCTTCCTCCCGCATCTGACCGGTGCGGCCAACCTCCGGCTGTACTGGGCGGCGACCGGTCGGCCCGCTGCGGATGCCGGCATCGAGGAGACACTGGAGATCGCCGGCTTGGGCCATGCGGTGCATCGGCGGGTGGGCACCTACAGCCAAGGCATGAAACAACGCCTGGCGATCGCGCAAGCGATGCTCGGCAAACCGGATCTGTTGGTGCTTGATGAACCGACCAACGGTCTGGACCCGCCGCAGATCTACGCCATGCGGGAGGTGTTGCGCGATTACGCCGCCCGCGGGGCGACGGTGCTGGTCTCCAGTCACCTGCTCGCCGAGGTGGAACAGACCTGTAGCCACGTGGTGGTGATGCACCGGGGTCGGCTGGTAGCCGCCGGCACCGTCGCTGAGATCGTCGCCGCGGCCGGCGTCGGGATCGACGGGGTGGACTCCCGCCACCAGTTGGAGGAAGCGTTCCTGCAGCTGGTGGGGCAGGAGGCCATCGAATGAGTACTCATGGAGCGGCGCCCGGTTACCGAGCCACGGCGACGTTACCGCTGCGGGTGGAGCTAGTGCGTCAGCTGCGGCGCAGGCGCACCGTGCTCACGTTGGGATTCCTCGCACTGCTGCCGTTACTGCTGTGGCTCGCGTTCCGGATCGGGCGCGACGACCGCACACGCGGGGGTGCCACGCTGGCCGATCTCGCCACCGCCAGTGGGCTCAACTTCGTGATGTTCACCCTGTTCTCGACTGTGAGCTTCCTGCTAGTTGTGGTGGTTGCGCTGTTCTTCGGCGACACGGTGGCCAGCGAGGCATCCTGGTCGAGCCTGCGCTACCTGCTGGCCGCCCCTGTGCCCCGGGGGCGCCTGCTGCGGCAGAAGGCGATGGTAGCCGCACTGCTGTCGGTGTTTGCGCTGGTGCTATTGCCGGTGGTGGCGATGGCGGTCGGAGTGGTCGCCTACGGGGAGACCGACCTGATCTCCCCCACCGGCCAGTCGCTGGCCTTCCTGCCTGCCGCGAGCCGGCTGGCGCTGGTTCCCGCCTACCTGGCGCTGCAGCTGGCCTGGGTCGCTGGGCTGGCGCTGCTGCTCTCGGTGAGCACCGACGCGCCGCTCGGCGCAGTCGGCGGCGCGGTGATGGCGTCGATTCTGTCCCAGATATTGGAAACCATCAATGCGCTCGGCGACCTGCGGGACTACCTGCCTACCCGGTTCAACTCGGCGTGGGCCGATCTGCTGGCCTCCCCGATCGACTGGACGCACCTGGCCAGCGGAGCATTCTCCGGTCTGACCTATGCCACGGTGTTCGGGCTGGCAGCGTGGTGGCGATTCGCCACCACGGACATCACCAGCTGACGTCGGCAGTTCGCGTACTCGACACCCAGCGTAAGGGAGCAAGCAGCTTCGCCTTCACCTCGTGCTGGTGCGATGACAGTAGGTGACCGCACCGGTGACGAGGGGACAGGATGCTCACCCGGCGAGCGCTGGCTGACCCGCCACGACACCGTGTCAACGGGGCATTGATTGTCATCGGTCATCGTGGCGCCCCCGGCTACCGGCCGGAACACACCTTGGCATCCTATGAGCTCGCCGTGCGACTAGGCGCGGATTTCCTGGAGCCCGACCTGGTGGTAACCAACGACGGTGTGCTGGTCTGCCGGCACGAGCCCGAGATCGGCGGCACCACCGATGTCGCCAGCCACCGTGAATACGCCGTGCGAAAGACCACCAAGATGATCGACGGCGTCGCCGTCACGGGCTGGTTCACCGAGGATTTCACCCTCGCCGAGCTCAAGTCGCTGCGCGCGGTGGAGCGGTTGCCGCAGATCCGCCAGCACGTCACCCTGTTCAACCAACGGTACGACATTCCCACGTTCCAGGAGGTGCTGGACCTTCGGGCCCAACTGTCTGAGGAGCTGCACCGGAGAGTCGGCGTCTACCCGGAAACCAAGCATCCCACGTTCTTCCGCAACGCCGGCCTGGCGTTGGAACCTCGGCTGATGGACAGCCTGCGACGCAATCGCCTCAATCAGCCGGATGCCCCGGTATTCGTGCAGTCCTTCGAAGTGACCAACCTGAAGCAGTTGCGCGCGGCCGGGCTGCGGACGAAGACGGTCCAGCTGCTGGTGGCCTCTGGGGCGCCGTTCGACACCGTGGCAGCCGGCTGCGGCCCGACCTACGCCGACTTGTCCACCCCAGCGGGCCTGCGGGGCATTGCGCGCTACGCCCAGGGAATCGGGCCGGACAAGCTGCAGGTCATCCCCCGCAGGGCCGACGGCACGCTGGGCTGCCCCACCGTGTTAGTCGACGATGCGCATGAAGCGGGCCTGGTCGTGCATCCCTACACATTCCGGGCCGAGAACAACTTCTTGCCGGTCGACTACCAGACCTCAGCGATGCGCACTGAGTACGGGCGGGCAATCGACGAACAGATCACCTACTTGCACACCGGCCTCGACGGCCTGTTCACCGACCAAGCCGACATCAGCGTCGCCGCCCGCACCGAGTACCGCACCCGCGCACGGCGCCGCGCAGCCGGTCACGCGTCGTCGGCGCCGAACACCAGGATCGACGCGGTGAACCCGTGCAGGTAGTTCCGGCCCGCGACCGGGCCGATCTCGCCGGCCGCGAAGAACCCGGCCACACCGGTGGTATCGAGGCCGGCACGAACTGCCAGCACGTCGTGATCGGCGCTGGGGAACATGGTCCGGCCACGGCCGTTGCAGGAGAACAGCAGCGCACCGCCCACCGGACCGGCCTCCGCGCGGAATCGGGTGAACAGTTCTTTGAGGTCCTCGTCGGCGGCGGACGCGTCACGCACCTGGAAGCGGACGGTCCGACCCACGTCCACGACCTCACCGATCGCGATCGCTCCCCGCCGCGGGTCGGCACCCACGACGCCGCGGATCAGGAAATCGCCTCGTTCGTGCTGCTCGGCGTACTCATCCATCGCGACGCCGATCTGCAAGCCGCGCACAGCGGCCGGCCGGTCGTCAGCGGGGAGTCCGCCGACGATCTGCTCGAGCTTGGCCAGGGCTGGCATACCGGCCAGTTCCAGCAGCACATTGCCCTCGGCCTTGGTGACGATCATCGGGGGTCCGAAGGGGCGGCAGCCCTGGCTGACCACCATGCGGGCGGCGACGGGACCGCCAAGCACCACTCCTACCGCGCCTGCGGGCACGCTGTGCCCGTCGAGGAACAGTCGTGCCGACTCGCCACCGCGCGGACCGCTGGCGACGCCACCGATCAATGGCAGACCATTGAGGTCGTCGTGGGAGCGCTGGACGAAATCCGCAACCGGGAAGGTGAAAGGATCGGCGAGCAGCACCGCAACGGCGTCGTCGTCGCGCCGGTCTGGCATCCCTGTGACAGCCGCACCGTCAAGGGTGCGCACCAGCTCCAGGTGCACCGGAGTGCACCTGACCCCCGGCAGGCACGCCGCGAACGCGCTCACCGCGGGTTCGCCTTCCACCCCCCGACCAGCGCCGATCACACCTCCAGCGCTACTACCCAGAGTCGTGCGGGCCCCCGCCAACGCCATGGCGCGGGTGCCCGCCAGCTCGACCATCGCCGGATCGTCACCGCAGACGAACACGCATAGCAAGTCTGGGCGCTGCCCGTGCAGCGGGGCCAGCGCCTGCGTGACGGCGGATTCCGCCGCCGCCGCTAGGTCGGGGCCGGCCGCCAATCCGTCCCCGAAGCGAGACGTGAGCAGGTTAGGTGGGGAGGACACCCAGGTCACCTCCGATCTACACGGTACTGGAGTCCCCCGTGTGCTGCAGCTAAGCAATCAGCGAGTGCACTTCCGCCGTTCACCGTCCGTTGAGGTGCCGTGATGTAAACGGTCATATCCGACGCGTCTCCCGCACGGCTGGACCGCCGGCGGCTTGCTCGTCACTGAGATCTGGATGGCGCCCCGTCAGCTTGGTGGACCGGTCGCCAGCCGCACCCCGGCATTCTGCTGCTGACCGGACTGGTCCGCCCACGCCACACGCACCAGATCGCCGGGGTGATGGCCGGTCAGCAAGCTGGTCAGCGCCGTGGGCGAATCGACCGCCGCGCCGTCCAACGACACAATGACGTCCCCGGCCGCCAACCCGGATTGTTCACTCGGCGAGCCAGGAGTGACCCCCGCGACGAGGACCCCCGGAACAGAGCCGTACCGGCTTCCCGACCGGCCGTACTCCGCCTGGGATGTCGCCTCCCGGACCATGATGCCGAGAATGCCGGTCGGTCCGATGTGGACGTTCGCGGAGCTGGCACCGCTGTCGATCTGTTTGCTGATCGCGATCGCATCGTTGATCGGGATCGCCATTCCCTCGCTAGTCGAGGGTTCGAACCGGGAGCCGCCGGCACCCGCAGTGTCGACCCCGACAACCTGTCCCGCGGTATTCACCAACGGACCCCCTGAGTCACCGGGCGCCACGTTGGCTGCGACCTGGATCAGCCCGTCAAGCTGCTCACTGCTTCCGGTTGTGTCGTCGCTGACGGTGATGGCCTGATCGAGCGCGGACACTGTGCCCGCCGCGATACTCGGGGTACCGCCCACGCCACCGGCATTACCGATCGCCGCGATCACATCCCCGACTGCGACCGCGTTGGAGTCCCCGATCGTGGCGGTCTGCAAACCAGAGGCACCCTGCATCTGGAGCACCGCGACATCATGATTGCGGTCGTAACCCACCACCGTCGCCGGGTAGGTCTGGCCGTTGCCGATGTCGGTCACCGTGATGTTGGTGGCACCACTGATCACGTGGTTGTTGGTCAGCACCTCACCGGAGGGGCTGAGCACGATTCCGGTGCCGGCGCCCTCGCCGTTCTGGTAGCCCAGCTGGGTGTTGATGTCCACCAGACCCGGAGCGACCTTGGCCACCAACGCCGAGACATCCGCCGACCCACCGGGCTGGCTTGCCGGGGGCGAGACCGTCGACGGCGCCCACGGTGCGGAGACTCCTGATGGCACCCGCAGCGACGACACCAACGGCACAGTGAAGGCTGCTTGCCAGGCGGCTCGACCCACGCCAAGCGCCACGGCAGACAGCATTGCGGCGACGATCAGAACAACCACCAGGCGCAGCGGATGCCTTCTCGGGGGCGGAGGAACCTGCGGGGGCCAGTAGCCGCCCGGACGGTCGACCTCGCTCACGGCGGCTCCTCTCCGCGACCTCGGAACAGTTCTCCTCCCTCGAGTACACCGCCGCAACCTGAGAGTGGCCTGGGTGCAGCTTGTGAATGCTCCGCAGCGGGCGGGTCAACCCTCGAACAGCCCACGTCCCCAGTACCCTGACGCATTCGCGACGCCCTGCGGGCAAGCGAACAGCGCGGAGCCGACATGGCGGATGTACTCGTTGAGCGCATCGTGTTTCCCGAGCTTGCGCTGCAGCGTGACGAACTGTGCAGGGTCCTTCTGGAAGCTGATGAAGAACAGTCCGGCGTCCAGCGTGCCGGTCCGCGCGTCGATGCCATCGGTGAAGGAATACCCGCGGCGCAGGATCCGCACGCCATCGTTGGCCTCGAACGCCGCTAGCCGGATGTGCGCCTTGTCCGGGATAGCCAGCTCACCATCGGTGGTGCGGCCCGCGAAGTCAGGGGTGTCGAACTCGGCTTTGCCGGTGAGCGGGGCGCCGGTGTACTTCGCGCGGCCGAACACCGATTCCTGATCGCTGAGAACGTCGCGGTCCCAGGTCTCGACGAACATCCGGATTCGGCGCGCCACCAGGTAGCTCCCGCCGCGCATCCACTCCTGTCCCGCCTCAGCGCCGACCCACACGTGCTTGGCCAGGGCCGCCGAGTCGTCGCTGCGGATATTTCGGGTGCCGTCCTTGAATCCCATCAGGTTGCGCGGTGTCTGCTGCGTCGTGCCGGTGACGGAGGTGCGACCGAAGCCGAGCTGCGTCCACCGGGTGACCACTGCACCGCGTCCCAGCCGGGCGAGGTTGCGCACCGCGTGAAAGGCGACCTGCGGGTCGTCGGCGCAGGCCTGGATGGCGATGTCACCTCCGCAGCACGCTGGGTCGAGGGTCTCGCCGGGCAGCGCCGGCAGCGCGGCGAACGCCGCCGGGCGGCGGGACGCCAGCCCGAAACGTCCGTCGAACAGGGTTGGGCCGAAACCGACGGTGACAGTCAGCCGGGCAGGTGAGAGCCCGACCGCCTCCCCGGTGTCCGCCGGGGGCACCTCGCCAGCGTGCGAGTCGCCGGGAACCATGACGCCTCGGCTCATCGCCTCCGCTGCTGCGGTCCACGTCTTGAGCATGTCCACCAGGTCCTCGCGGCGGGTGGCCGTGACGTCGAAAGCAGCGAAAGCCAGCCGATCCTGCACGTCGGTGGTGATCCCGGCCTGGTGACTGCCATAGAAGGGCACGGCCTGCTGGGCAGTCGAAGCGGTGTCAGTGGCGTGCGCGCAGCTGGTGAGCCCGGCACCCGAGGCGCCGAGGATCCCGAGCCCGGCAACACCGCCCAGCAGGCGGCGCCGCGAGACCGCACCGCTGACAATGGGGCGAGCCGAGGTGGGCTCCATGTCAGACCACCAAGCCCGCGACTCTGGACAACGGCTCTGCCAGCGCGTTCACCGCGTCGGCGAGCTCGCGCCTCTGGTCTTCGGGAACTGTGCTGTAGTCGACGTAGCTGTCGCCCTGCCGGTACTTCGACAGCTTGTCCGCCACGTCGGTGAAGCGTGCCTCCAACTGTTGGGCGAGATCCGGGTCCTTGGCCGCCAGCGGGGGCTTGAGCAGCTCAAAACACTTGCGTGCGCCGTCGACGTTGGCCTCGAAGTCCCACAGGTCGGTGTGCGAGTACCGGTCCTCCTCCCCCGTCACCTTCTTTGTCGAAACCTCGTTGAGCAACTCGACGGCACCGTTGGCCAGCTGCGCGGTCTGGTAGGTTTCGCTAGCCACCTTCGACTTGAGCGTGATCACGTCAACGTCGAGCTTGTCGGCCATGGGCCCCATCCCAGCGAGCGTCTTGTCCTGCCACATCGCCTTTTCGATGCGGTGGAAGCCGGTCCAGTCAGCGGGGTTGTCCACGTCGTCGATGCGGGCATCGATGCTCGGGTCCAGGTCCCCGAAGCTCTCGGCCACCGGCTCGACGCTCTCGTAGTGCAGCCGCGCCAGCGGAAACATCTGCTTGGCCTTGTCCATGTCGCCCGCGCGTACTGCGTCAGTGAACTGCTTGGTCGCGGGCACCAACTGGTCTACCTCGGCGACGACGTAATCGTGATAGCCCTGCGTGGCGGCGAGCAGCGAGGCGTTTCCGGGAGCGGTACCCGGCTGGCTTGATCCACCCGTGACGGTGAAGGGCCAGCTGTTCGCCGCTCCGCCGGCGCAGTGAATGCGGTAGGCGCCGCCATCGTCGAGGCGCAGCGAGAAACTACCGGACGCACCGGGCGTGACACCCTCCTTCTCACCGAGGATCCTGTTTTCGCGCAGCAACTCCACCTCAGTCACAAAGCGCGATCCGGAGTTAGTGATCGTGAACGTCACCGGACCCGCAGGGACGCTCGCCGGTTGCGGCTCGCAGCCGGCGTCTGACAGAGCGATCTTCACCTCGGTCGCCGGGTAGGCGGGTTGGGCAGGCCGTCCTGGCCCGCTACAGCCAGTCATCAGAACCGCTGTGGAAGCCAGCAGGACTGCACCTCGACGGAACCCGATCACCACTGTGGGTAGCATATTAGCCTCACCTCACTCTTTGGTGTCTGAGGTTAGGCTTCGCTAAGCAATCGTGTCAACGGGCTGCTATGGAACCGAGACGGTGCTGCCATCCTCGGGGTGGACCAGCCTCGGGACACGCCGCACGGCGAGATCCGGGTCCGAGCGGCCACATCGACCGCTGGGTTCAGCTCAGTGCCGACCGAAGCGTGCCGAGCTCGTCGGACGACAATTCCCACTCACCGGCCGCGGCATTGGCTCGCACCTGTTCGGGCTTCGTCGCGCCCGCGATGACCGAAGCAATCGCCGGCATGGCCGCCAATCCGGCGATTCCAACCTCCAGTAGCGAGCGTCCGCGCTCCGCACCGAACCGCTGCAACGCTTCGAGCTTCTCGAACACGTCGTCGGTCAACTCCGACTCACGCCCGGTCAGACGCGTCCCACGAGGTGGAGCCTGTCCGCGACTGTACTTGCCGGTGAGCAATCCATTCGCCAGGGGGAAATACGGCAATACGCCGACTCCACGATTCACGCACGACGGTATGATTTCCTGTTCCGCGTCACGTTGCAGGAGATTGTAGTGATTCTGCGCCGACACGAACCGAGCCTGATGCTGAGTTCGAGCAATCCAATCGGCATCGGCGATCTGCCATCCGGCGAAGTTGGACGAGCCGATGTAACGCACTGTACCATCCGTGATGAGCTCATCGAGCGTCGCCAGTGTCTCTTCCATCGGAGTGACGCCATCAGGCGCATGGTATTGGTAGAGGTCGATATAGTCGGTCTGCAAACGGCGAAGGCTCGCCTCCACCGCGCGTCGTATGTAGGTACGCGATCCCCGCGCAACTGTCCCGTCCCCCATGTCCATGCCGAACTTCGTCGCCAGCACGACGTGCTCGCGCCGGCCAGCAAGCACCTGGCCCAGGAGCTCCTCTGATCCGCCCTTGCTGCCGTAGATGTCGGCGGTGTCGACGAGCGTCACTCCGCAGTCGAGAGCGGCATCGACGACGCTACGCGTTTCTTCCAGGCCGATGCGACCACCGAAGTTGTTGCCTCCGAGTCCTATCACCGACACGGTGAGACCCGATTCACCTAACTGCCGATAACGCATGTCAACCCCCCACAGCGAATCCCGCCATACCCGCTCCGGCGCAGCAGCGCCTTTTCCCGCCTCCCGACCTCCACCGCTATCGATACCGGAAACCGTCGAAAAAACGCCGGAAGAGGCCGCCTTCGGGCGGGAGCGCAGGAGCGGGTGGCGGTGCGATGCGATGCTGGCGCGCGATCGGCTGCTCGTAGTCGGTTCTGGCGATAGCGTCGACCACCTGAGACTCATCGAAGTCTTCGGAGCCTTCGATGACGGGGACGAAGCCGACGAGAACACCGTCTCGCATCACTTGTGCTTCGAGGCTCGCGGTGCCGTCGGAGTCCCACATCGCCTCCCGCCCGTCGGGAAGCGACACGCGCACCCCGCTCTGGTACACGCCGACCCTCGCGAGGTGCGCGTCGATCCCACGATCTCGCAGCGCGTCGGCCACCCGTCGGGCCCTGTTCTCGTCCATCCCCAAAACCTACCTCCGGCGCTCGCCATAGCGTCTGTCAAGCGGCGGCTGCGGCGGGAGCCGCCGACTCGAGGGCAAGTTCGAGCACCTCGCGGACGTCGCCGACCAGCCGCACGGTGAGCTCCTGGCGTACCGACTCTGGCACGTCGTCGAGGTCGGGTTCGTTGCGCCGGGGCAGCAGCACCGTGGTGATCCCGGCCCGATGCGCGGCGAGCAACTTTTGCTTCACGCCGCCGATCGGCAGCACCCGTCCGGTCAGCGACACCTCACCGGTCATCGCGACGTCAGCGCGCACCGGCCGTCCCGACAGCAAAGAGGCCAGCGCAGTGGTCATCGTGATCCCGGCGCTAGGTCCGTCCTTGGGTACCGCCCCGGCCGGAACATGCACGTGCACACCACGCTCGGCCAGGTCGCCGACTGGCAACTTCAACTCCGTCCCGTGCGAGCGCAGGTAGGACAGCGCGATCTGCGCAGACTCCTTCATCACGTCGCCGAGCTGCCCGGTGAGGGTGACATCCGTCGATCCAGTCCCCTTGTCGGCCAGCGCGGCCTCCACGAACAACACATCGCCGCCGGCGCCGGTCACCGCGAGCCCGGTCGCCACGCCCGGCACGGCCGTCCGCTCCGCAGACTCCGGAGTGTGTTTCGGCTGACCCAGGTAGTCCCGCAAGTCAGCTGGTCCGATGTGGACCGGAAGCGGGTGCTGACTCAGCGCCAGCCGGGTGGTCACCTTGCGCAGGATCCGGGCGATCGAACGCTCCAGCTGCCGCACTCCAGCCTCCTGGGTGTACTCGCCCGCGATCCGACGCAGCACAGCGTCCTCGACGCGGACGTCTTCCGGGCTCAGTCCGGCCCGGTCGAGCTGGCGACGCAGCAGGTGGTCGCGGGCGATCGCAACTTTCTCGTCCTCGGTGTACCCATCCAGCGTGACCAGCTCCATCCGGTCAAGCAGTGGCGCAGGAATCGAGTCCAGCACGTTGGCCGTCGCCAGGAACATCACGTCGGACAGGTCCAGCTCGACTTCGAGATAGTGATCGCGGAACGTGTGGTTCTGCGCCGGGTCGAGCACTTCGAGCAGCGCCGCTGTCGGGTCGCCGCGGTAGTCCGAGCCGAGCTTGTCCACCTCGTCGAGCAGTACGACCGGGTTCATCGTTCCCGCCTCGGACAGCGCCCGCACGATCCGACCCGGCAGTGCCCCGACGTAGGTCCGGCGGTGCCCCCTGATCTCCGCCTCGTCGCGCACTCCGCCCAGGGACACACGCACGAACTTGCGTCCCATAGCCCTGGCCACCGATTCACCGAGCGAAGTCTTGCCGACCCCGGGCGGCCCTACCAGGGCGAGCACCGCCCCGCTGCGCCGGCCACCGACGACTCCCAGGTTTCGGTCGGCACGCCGTCGGCGCACCGCCAGGTACTCGATGATGCGGTCCTTGACCTCGTCCAGCCCGAAGTGGTCGGCATCGAGCACCTCACGGGCGCCGGGGATGTCGAAGGTGTCGTCGGTGCGAGAGTTCCACGGCATTTCCAGCACGGTGTCCAGCCAGGTGCGGATCCAGCCGACCTCAGGTGAGGACTCGGCGGTCCGCTCCAACTTATCGACCTCGGTCAACGCGGCCTTGTGGACCTGCGCGGGCAGCGCCGCGGCTTCCACCCTGGCCCGGTAGTCCGCCTCCTCGGAGGCGGGCTTGCCGTCGAGCTCGGCCAGCTCCTTGCGGATCGCGGCGAGCTGCTGGCGCAGCAGGAACTCCCGCTGCTGGCGCTCCATGCCGTCCTTGACGTCCTTGTTGATCGTCTCCGCGACGTCGAGCTCGGCGAGGTGCTCCTGGCCCCACCCGACGAGCTTGCCCAGCCGCACCGCCACATCCGGGGTCTCCAGCAGCCAGAGCTTCTGCTCCTTGGTCAGATAAGAGGCATACCCGGCGAGGTCAGCCAGCGCTCCAGGCTCGTCAACCTGCCGCACCGAATCGATCATCTGCCAGGCGCCGCGACGCTGCAGCAGGCTGATCATCAAAGTGCGGTACTCCTGGGCCAGCTCGTGCGCCCGGTCGTCGACCGTCGCCTCGTCCAGGACGGTGGCATCCACCCACAACGCCGCACCCGGACCCGTCGTGCCGGTTCCGATCCGGACCCGGGCCGTCGCCCGCACCACAGCCGCCTGCTCTCCACCGGGCAGCCGACCGATCTGTTCCACCACGCCCCACGCACCCACCGAGGCGTACCTGCCCTCAAGCCGGGGCACGAGCAGGACCTGCGTCTCGGCGCCCGGATCTGCAGTGGTCGCTGCCTGAGCAGCTTCGATTGCGGCCCTGATCTCGGCGTCCGCCAGCCGCACCGGGACCACCATTCCCGGCAACACCACCACGTCGGTGAGCGGTAGCACCGGCAACTGCACAGTCTTGGTCAAGATAGTCACACCCCATGGCGAGAACATTGAGTCAAGTAGGCTCAACCGGAGTGGCCATCTCGATATTCCAAGGCTGGTCAGCCCTCGGTGACCTGGTCGTCGCTCCTGGGTCAGCTCATGCTGGCGGGCGTCTCGATCGCGATTACTTCGGCGCGGGCCTCTCCCGACGGCGATTGGTAGGTGATCGTGTCGCCCGCGCTGCTACCGACCAAGGCACGAGCCAGTGGACTACCGGTCGTCATGGCAGTGGACTCTTCACCGTCCATGATCTCTTCTGTGATCGCGACCGCGCGCATGGTCCTGGTCGTTCCGTCGGCGAACCGCAGGGTTACGACTGTTCCGTCTGCCAGTTCGTCGTCGCCCCCAGCAGCGGTGCCGTCCCGCAGCTGTCCGATCTGCTCGGTCACCTGTGCGATCCGCTCGTCCACCCAGGACAGGTCTTCGGACTGCTCGAGGGCCGCGGCGGCGTCCGCTCGGTCGCCGGCCGTATCCCGGTCGCCCAGCCCCTCAGCGAGTTCTCGGCGGCGGCGGTGCAGGGCCGCCAATTCCTGCTCGAGTCGCTCCACCGCCGCTGCGCCTGCTTGGCTGCGGTACTGATCCGACTGGCCTTGGGTCACCATCGATATCCCCTCTCGGGTCCTGTCTCCCCTCAGGTGTCGAAGAGCTCTTGCCGTGGTTTACCCAACAACCCCGGCATCGAATCAGCGCGGCCTGCTACCTCCGGGGTGGCGCGGACATGATCTGGGTGGCCAGTCGCTCGGTGATGCGCAGCCGCGGAGTGTTCTCCCGGGCCCGGTCCGCGATCTGCCGCGGGTTCAACCCCATGCCGTGATAGAGCCGGACGATCTTCTCCTGCTCAGCGTCCCAGGGTCTGCGGGGCGGTGCGGTCCTCGGTTCGGGGATCCGTACGGGGGTGGACCGGACTGGCGCGGCGGGTGCAGCGCACCGCTCACGGTAGTCCAGGCCCAGGGCGGCGTCCTTCTTCGCGAGTTCCCCGGCTTCGCCGCGTCGCCGGATCTCGGCCTCATCAGCGACGATGAAGTTGTCGGCGCTTTTGTTGACCCCGACAGCGGTGATCGCCACCCCGCGGTAGTGCAGCGCCTGGCATTGCGCCTTCGTGCAGTACCGATACCCGAGCTCCGCCCGTTCTTCGAGTAGCTCGTCACCGCATTCGATACAGTGTTCTACCCAGCTCACTTCGTCGAGCACCTCCACGCGGTTCAACGCCTGGGCCGCCTTCCCTCTTCCACTACTCGCCTCCTGGCGCACCGCGCCACACTGCCGTCAAGCCCTCGCTGCGCAGCCACACCCTGTCCAGTTCCCGACGGCGGTACTGCTGCAGACAGGTATCTGAGACCTCTGGTGAGTAGACGTCGAACACGTCGCCCCGCTGGCCGTAGACCAGGACCGCGTGACAGTCGACTTCGCCCCAGTCGTTGTCGACCGAAAGCCACACGACGCAGCCGCGGTCCAGTGCGCGCCCGATGTCGGGGAGCGTGGGCTGCCGGTACTCAGCCAGCATCCTGGCACCGAAGGTGCTCAACTCTTGGGCCGCGAGACACTCGCGGCGGTGCCGCTCCAGCCGCTGCGATGTCCAGTACTCGTCCCACGACGAGTCCCACTCCCGGCGGTAATAGTGCCGGAGATAGTCGAAGCCCTCCTGCAGATACCGCTCAGGCTGGTAGGCACACACCATGTGCAGGGACAGGCCCTGCTCCAGCAGGAAACGCCTGGCACCGACGCGCTGGGCTGCGCTGCCTGGCTCCCGACCGACCTCGCGATCAACCCACTGCGTGTCCGGAGTATCGGTGATCCCTAACACGTACAAAACGTTCGCAGTGACACAGGTCAAGCAAGAATTGTCGTCCACTTGGTGCAGGTCCAGCGGTTGCCGGCGTATCACGACGGTCACGGCACAACCCTCACCTGGCAACTGTAGCTGGACGGCGTACTTTGACATCGAAACACGGACATACAGTAGGTAGAAGCAATTTTGACACTACACTCTGCGACCATCCGGATCAGAGCCCTTGCCATACCGTGGTGGAGAAGAATAATCGCTGCCGTGTCTCTTGATCCACTGGGGGGTGCAGCAGCCGCGATAGGTGCCAAGGCCACGTGCCTGGGCGTTCCACCCACCTGATCTGTTCAGGATCGTGGATTTCTTTTCCTTGCCTAGTGGACTGTCGCTGCCCATCCAACATCAGTCTGCACGCAGGGGCGTTGTGATATACGCTTGCACCCTTAGTGAGAGTTGCCTGATTTCTCGCGTGCTCACAGTCCCCTGCGCACGAAGACGGTATCGGCTCCGTACAGTATGAGGCTGTCACTCTATCGGCTGAGGTGACTCTGCGCGCACACCCCATCGGATGAGTTCGCCACGGTGATCATCACGCGGCAGGGGTTAGGACGTGGAGGGCGCGTATGGCTCACCTTCGATGGCGCGATCAAGACCACCGCCGTCATGACCGACCCGGAGACGGGGCAACTCATTGGGCTACTCGGCAAGGCGATAGCGGCACAGTGACCCGTCTCGCTATCCGGGCCTGTACCAGCTACGTTTGTGCCGGGAGCGGGATTCGAACCCGCATGCCCCTAGGGACAGACGCTTTTGAGGCGTCCGCGTATGCCATTCCGCCACCCCGGCCAGCACATCGCTCAGCGTCGAGCACCCGGATGCTAGCAGCGCCGCAGGGCCGAACGCTCGCAGCGCCACGGTCGTGGGTACGGATCACATCTTCGTCACGACAACCGGACCGGCCGTGCCCTCCTTGCACTGGCGGCACTACGGTCTGACGATCGCATCGCGACAAGGCGACCACGGCTGCCCGTCGTAGGCGTCTGTTCTGAGGAGACATGCATGGCATACCGCACCGTTGTCCGCACGGCGGCGCTTCTCGGGGCCCTGTCGGTCGTGATGGCCGGCTGCGGCGGTGGCAACACCACAACGGCCCAGGGACCAGCCACCGTTGGTCCGCCCGCGAAGCAGTGTGATCCCCGTGACGCTGTGCAGGCCAAAGCCAGCGGGCAGCCGAGCACCGCGCCGTTGAAGATCGGAACTTTGCTGCCGGAGACCGGCAGCCTGAGCTTCCTGGGTCCCCCCGAGTTCGCGGCCGTCGACATGGCGGTCAAGGAGATCAACGCGGCCGGTGGGGTGCTGGGCAACCCGGTCGTCAACATCCGGGGCGACTCCGGTGACGACAAGACGGACACGGCCAACCAGACGGTGGACCGGGAACTGGGCCAAGGCGCGCAAGTGATCATCGGTGCGGCCGCCTCGGGAGTCACCAAACTGGTCATCGACAAGATCACCGGTGCGGGCGTGGTTGAGTTTTCGCCGGCAAACACTTCCGACGAATTCACCTGCTGGCCGGACAAGGGCCTGTACTTCCGGACCGCCCCGCCGGACCGGCTGCAGGCCCAGGCCTTGGCGGCGCTGATGGCCACCGACGGTGCGCAACGGATCTCCATTTTAGCTCGCAACGACCCCTACGGCAGCGGCCTGGCCGACAACACGGTGCAGAACCTGCGTGCCGCCGGCATTCCGCAGAACCAGATTCAGAAGATCATCTACGACCCGAACGCGACGTCGTACAACACCGAGATCGACGACGTCCGGCAGTTCAATCCGGATGCGATCGCGGTGATCGGCTTTGACGAGTCGAAGAAGATCCTGACCCGGATGAGCGAGGTACGCATCGGGCCGGGGCAGAAATTGGTTTATGGCAGCGACGGCAACATGGGCAACGCGCTGGGTATGGGCCTGCCGCCCGGCTTGCTCAACGGAATGAAGGGCACCGCCCCGTTGAGCAAGCTGTCTCCTGCTTTCGAGCAGCGGCTGCGGGCCGAGGATCCCCGAGTGGTCGACACCAACTACGCAGGTGAGGCCTACGACGCTGTCATGATCGTCGCGCTGGCTGCCGAGCGAGCGAAGTCGACCAAGGGGGTGGACATCGCCTCGGAGATCAACGGGATCACCAAAGACGGTGAGAAATGCACCACTTTCCGCCAGTGCCGGGACATCATCGACAGTGGCGGTAACCCCGACTACGACGGTGTCACCGGCACCCTGGACTTCAACGCTGCCGGTGAGCGCGCCGTGGGCTCCTACGGAATCCTGAAGTTCAACGCCCAGAACAAGATCGACGAAGCCGCCATCCAGTACCGCGTAGTGGGCCGCTGACGAGCGATTACAACGCATTCAGCGGGGTTGCGGAGTATCGAATGACCCCGCTCAGCCCGCTGAATGCGGTGTGACGGCGCGGGATCCGGCTAGGGTGCCTAGGTAGAGTTCGATCACTTTGGGGTCCTTCATCAGGGCTGAGCCGGTGTTGGTATAGGCGTTGCGGCCCTGGTCCAGCACGTAACCTCGGTCGCAGACCTGCAGGCAGCGCCGGGCGTTCTGCTCCACCATCACGATCGACACGCCAGCTGCATTGATCTTCTTGCAGCGTACGAACACCTCGTCGGCGAACATCGGCGACAGTCCGGCAGAGGGCTCGTCGAGCAGTAAGACCGCTGGTTCCATCATCAGCGCTCGGCCCATCGCGACCATCTGCCGCTCGCCACCGGACAACGCGGCAGCCTTGGTTTTGCGCCGCTCACCGAGCAGCGGGAACAGCGAGCACACCGCGTCAAATCTCGTGGTGAAGGTACGCGGTCGCAGGTAGACGCCCATCTGCATGTTCTCCTCGATAGTCAGCGAGGCAAACACGTTGTTGTTCTGCGGCACGTAGCCGACACCCTTGGTGACCAGCGTGTGCGCTTTGGCGGCGGTGATGTCGGCATCGCGCAGCGTGACCGCGCCGTCGCGCACCGGGATCAGCCCGAACATCGCCTTGAGCAGTGTTGACTTGCCGGCACCGTTGGGCCCGATGATGCCGACGATCTCGCCCTCGCAGAGGTAGAAATTGCACCCCTGCAAGATGTGCACCCCCGGCAGGTAGCCGGCCACCAGGTCGTCGGTCCGCAACAGCGCGCCTCGGGCCAGCTCGCGGTGGCGCTGCGGCGTCGCGGCCAGCTCAGCGGGCGACAGCCCAACACCGATCGAGCCATCGGTCGAGGCGGTCACGCCGACAGATCCTGACCGCGTTCGATGGCAGCCTCGAGCTCACTTTCGATCTCCGCGACGAGCATCGCCGTCTGGCCCACCGGGTTGCCGTCGGCGTCGAACTCCAGTACCTGATCGTGGTGCGAGCCTAGGTAAGCGTCGACCACCGCCCTATTGGCCGACAACGCCTCGGACCGACCCTCGGCGATCACCCGGCCCTGTGCCATCACCACCACCCAGTCACTGATGTCCCGGATGACGTCCATGTCGTGCTCCACAAACACCACGGTCATGCCGTCATCGCGCAGCGACCTGACATGTTGCAGGAGACTCTCGGTGAGCGCGGGGTTCACCCCGGCCATCGGCTCGTCGAGCATCACGACGGCCGGATCCATCATCAGAGCCCTGGCCATCTCCAGGAGCTTGCGCTGGCCACCGGACAGGCAGCCGGCGAGATCGTGGGCCTTGGCGTCCAGTTGGAACCGGGTGAGCAGCTCCATCGCCTTGCGGGTGTTGGCCTGCTCCTGCCGTCCCCAGGTGCCGAGCAGAGCGCCGAAGAACCGCTCCCCGGTCTGCTGCGGGGCGGCCAGACGCATGTTGTCCAGCACGGTGAGCTTGGCGAGCGCCTTGGTGAGCTGGAACGTGCGGACCAACCCTCGGCGGGCCACCTGGTGCGGGGCGAGCCGGGACAGTGGCATCCCGTCGAATGTCCAGCGACCGGTGTCGGGCCGGTCGAACCCGGTGAGCAGGTTGAACAAGGTGGTCTTGCCCGCGCCATTCGGACCGATCAGCCCGGTGATCCAGCCTCGTTGGAACTCGAGGTGAGCCACGTCGACGGCCCGTACGCCGCCGAATGAGCGAGTGATCGAATCGATCACAAGCACCGGGTCGGGCTTGCGGGCACCCGGTTGTGCGGGCACTTCGGCTGACACCTCAACGCGCATCGAGCAGCACCTCACTCCGCTTGCCGAAGATGCCCTGCGGTCGGAAGGCCATCAGCGCCGCCAGAGCCACCCCCACCAGAACGAACCGGATAGCGCCGACATCTTGATTATCGATGAAGGAGATCAAGGGGTTACTGCCCGCGGTGGCCTGGCGCAGAAAATTATCGGTGATCGAGAGCACAAACCAGAAGATCATCGAGCCGATGACCGGACCGAACACCCGACCGGCGCCGCCGATGATGAGGGCCGCATAGGCGAAAAAGGTCTGCGGCGGCGAGTAGAAGTCCGGCGTGAGCGACTGCGTGGTCAGCGCAAAGACGATCCCACCCACCGCACCGAAGACCCCACCCAAAACCAACGCCTGCATCTTGTAGACGAAGACGTTCTTGCCCAATGCGCGGACTGCATCCTCGTCCTCCCGGATCGCCTTGAGCACCCGGCCCCACGGGCTGCGTACCAGGAGGAACACCAGGATCAGCGACAGACCCACCACAGTCCAGCCCACACAGATCGCCCACAGATCCTGGCCGAGGAAACGTACCCCGTAAAAATCATAGAAACGACCGTTGTCGAAAGGGCTGAGCTGGCGGAAGCTGCCGCCGTAGCCGGTGAGGCCCTGGGTCCCACCGGAGAAATCGGTCATCGACGTCGACCGGGTGATCAGCCGCAGGATCTCCGCAGCCGCGATCGTGACGATCGCCAGATAGTCCGCACGCAGCCGCAGCGTCGGGATCCCGAGCAACAGCGCGAGGACTACCCCCGCGACGATCCCCACCAGCACTCCCAACCACAGCGGCAGGCCGAAATACAGCACCGCGATGCCCATTCCGTACCCGCCGACCAACGCGAAGCCGATCTGACCGAAATTGAGCAGACCGCCGTAACCGAAGTGAACGTTCAGGCCGATCGCGAGCAAGGCGAAAAAGATCGCCGACGGGCCGACCAACGCTGCGATGCCGTTGGCGAGCAGACTCGCGATGTCGATCATCTGCTCACCCGATCCGCGCCCGGCTGCCGAGCAAACCCTGCGGCCTGATCACCAGGATGACGATGAGGACAGCGAGCCCACCCAGGTACTTCAGGTCGACCGGGATGACTTGTGCGGATACCTGTACCAGCACTCCCACGACCAGGCAGCCCAGCAGCGCGCCGTAGGCGGTGCCCAGCCCACCGAGGATCACTCCGGCGAACATCAGCAGCAAGAGGTTGAAGCCCATCTCGTACTGCACCGTGCCGCCCAACTCGGACAGCCCGAAGAGCACACCGCCCAACGCCGCCAGTGCGCCCGCCAGGATCCACACGAACAGCACGACCCGTTCGACGTTGATGCCCGATGAAGCGGCCAGATCCCGGTTATCGGCCACCGCCCGCATGGCCTTGCCGATCCTCGTCCGTTGCAGCAGCAGTGCGACCCCGACCAGCACGGCCAGGCTGATCACGATCGTGGCGAGATCCTTGTCGGTGATGCTGATGAACCCGTAGTTGTGTTCCACCTGATTGGTATAATCGGCGAACGACTCCGACCGGCCGCCGAAGTAGATCAGCACCACATAACGAAGCGCTAGCGCCAGCCCGATGGAGATCACCAGCTGGGCGACCAGGCCTGAACGCCGCCGCCGCATCGGCCGCCAGATAGCGAGGTCAGTGGCCGCGCCGAGAGCGGCGCCGGCCACGATGGCCAGCAAGGTGGCCCAGATCAGCTGCAGCCCGAAAGTCACGTTCAACGTCCAGGCCAGCACGGCTCCGATCGTGACCAGCTCGCCGTGCGCGAAGTTGGTCAGCCCGGTCGTCCCGAAGATTAGTGACAGGCCAACCCCGGTGATGCCGATGACCAGGCCGAACCGGATTCCGTCGACCAGTACCCGCAGGGTCGTCGCGCTCGCCGATGTCTGCAGCCCGGCACGCTGCGCGCCGAATCGGAACACCACCAGCGACAACGTTCCTGGCGCCACATCGCGGACCACCTCGCCCTGCAGCACGGTGACGCCCGGCGGCAGGGATTGTCGATCGATCCGGAAGGTGTATTGGCCCGGGGTGGGTACGGTCAGTTCCCAGCGACCACCGGTGTTCGACGTAGTCGAGGCGACCTGCTGTCCGCTGGCGTCGAGGGCCTGCACCCGGACACCGGACAGCAGCGTGCCGTCGACGTTGCGCAGGGTGCCGCTGACCGGTAGACCCGGCTCCTCGGGTGGGGCTGGCTGCGATGATGGGCCGTGCGGTGGTTGCTGCGTGGCCAGTGCCGGAGCGGCCAGCCCGGTCAGGGCGGCGATCGCGATCAGTGCGCCGAGCACCGCCCGCAGCAGGCCGGCAACCGGCCGGGTGAAGCCGGAATTGTCCGGCCGTGCCCCGTCCGGCGACCGGACAGGCCCTGCTGGTCGCACGGCGGCGCTCCTCCTCCACGGGATAGACATCGGCCCGCGGTCGGTGCAGCCACCGCCAGCCGAGCAAGTGCCCATAGTGAGCTATCGGCAGCGCGCCCTAGCCAGCAGGTCTGCCAACGAGTCTGACGCGCGCAGCCGGGTGACCTCGAACGGGACGCCGGACGTGGTAACGCAGAACCTCTTGAGGCCAGCGATCTCGCCACTCTGGGTGCTGGCGCAGCCGGCTGTCGGTGCTCCGGCCTAGACTCGCGGGCCGTGACGGTTACTCCACCGCGGCTGCTCCTACTCGATGGCCACTCGCTGGCCTACCGGGCGTTCTTCGCGCTGCCAGCCGAGAATTTCCGCACCACAACGGGGCAGACGACCAACGCGGTGTACGGCTTCACCTCGATGTTGATCAACCTGCTGCGCGACGAGCAGCCCAGTCACATCGCCGCAGCGTTCGACATCTCTCGCAAGACCTTCCGAGCGGAGGCCTACGCGCCATATAAGGCCAACCGCAGCGCGACACCCGACGAGTTCCGCGGCCAAGTCTCGCTGATCCATGACGTGCTGGGCACCCTGGGGATCCCGGTGCTCACCAAGGAGAACTACGAAGCCGACGACGTCATCGCGACCCTGGTAACCCGGGCCGAAGCGGCGGGTTTCCAGGTACTGATCTGCACCGGGGATCGCGACGCGTTGCAGTTGGTCAGTGACCGGGTGACCGTGCTCTACCCCCGCAAGGGAGTCTCGGACCTGACCCGGTTCACGCCTGACGAGGTCGCCGAGCGCTACGGCTTGACCCCGTCGCAATACCCGGATTACGCGGCACTGCGGGGCGACCCCTCGGACAATCTGCCAGGCATCCCTGGGGTGGGAGATAAGACCGCGGCGAAGTGGGTGCGGGAGTTCGGTTCGCTGGACGCTTTGGTCGATCGGGTGGACGAGGTCAAGGGCAAGGCCGGCGACGCGCTGCGGGAGAACCTGGCCTCGGTGCTGCTCAACCGCCGGCTCACCGAGCTGGTCCGGAATGTCGATCTACCTGATCAGCCCGCCGACCTGGTGCTCAAACCGTGGGACCGCGACGCGGTGCACCGGCTGTTCGACGAGCTGGAGTTCCGGGTGCTGCGGGACCGGCTGTTCGCCACGTTGAGTGCACCAGAGCCGGAAGCTGAGGAGGGTTTCCAAGCCCGGGGCGCGACGATAGCTGCCGGAGCGGTGGCCACCTGGCTGGATGCGCATGCCCGGGACGGAAACCGAACCGGACTGGCCTTCCGCGGCAGCTGGGCGCGCGGCACCGGGGATCTGGAAAGCCTCGCTCTGGCCGCTGCCGACGGTGAGGGCGGCTACCTCGATCCGCGCGCGTTGACCCCCGATGACGAGCGGGCGCTGGCGCAGTGGCTGGCTGACCCCACCGTGCCCAAGGCCGCGCACGACGCCAAGCCGCTGCTACACGCGTTGCAGTCACGCGGTGTGACCTTGGCGGGGCTGACCAGCGACACTGCGCTGGCCGCCTATCTGGTCCGACCCGGCCAGCGGTCGTTCGACCTCGCCGATCTGGTACTGCGATATCTGGGCAAGGAGTTACGGGTCGAACCCGGCGAGGTTGCCCAACCGAGCCTGTTCGAGGACGAAGACACCGCTGCCCGGGTCTCTGACGAGATCCTGCGGGCCCGCGCGATCGCCGAGTTGGCCGTGGCGCTGGACACCGAGCTCGATCAGATCGCCGGTCGGTCGTTGCTCACTGACCTGGAGCTTCCGCTGCTCGCCGTGCTGGCCGAGCTGGAGGCAGCCGGCATCGCCGTAGAGGGTGATGTGCTGGCCGAGCTGGAGGCCTGCTTCTCCGCCGAGGTGAAGCAGGCCGAGCAGGACTGCTTCGGGGTGCTCGGCAAGGAGGTCAACCTGGGCTCGCCCAAACAGCTGCAGGTGGTGTTGTTCGACGAGCTGGGCATGCCCAAAACCAAACGCATCAAGACCGGCTACACCACCGACGCCGATGCGCTGCAAACTCTCTACGCATCCACCGAGCATCCGTTTCTGAAGTACCTGCTGGTGCACCGTGACGCCACTCGCCTCAAGACCACGGTGGATGGGCTACTGAAATCTGTGGCCGATGACGGACGCATCCACACCACGTACCTCCAGACCATCGCCGCGACCGGCCGGTTGTCATCCACCGAGCCGAACCTGCAGAACATTCACGTCCGCAGTGAATCCGGGCGCCGGATCCGGCAGGCCTTCGTCGTCGGCCAGGGCTATTCGGAACTGATGACGGCGGACTACAGCCAGATCGAGATGCGGATCATGGCGCACCTGTCCGAGGACACCGCGCTGATCGAGGCGTTCACCTCCGGGCATGATTTTCACGCCGCTACCGCCGCGCGGGTATTCGCCGTGGATGCCGCCGCGGTCAGCGGCGAGCAGCGCGCCAAGATCAAGGCGATGAACTACGGCCTGGCCTACGGCCTGTCCGCGTTCGGGCTCTCCGCGCAGCTGCGGATCTCCACCGAAGAGGCTCGGGAGCTGATGGACGAGTACTTCACCCGGTTCGGCGGGGTCCGCGATTACCTCCGCACCATTGTGGAAAGGGCCCGGCTGGAGGGCTACACCGCCACTATCATGGGTCGCCGGCGCTACCTGCCCGACCTCGTCAGCGACAACCGGCAGCGCCGCGAGATGGCGGAACGGATGGCGCTCAACGCGCCGATCCAGGGCAGCGCCGCGGACATCATCAAGGTCGCGATGCTGCACGTCGCGCGCGCATTGCGAGGTGAGGGCCTGCGGTCCCGGATGTTGCTGCAAGTGCACGACGAGCTGGTCCTGGAAGTAGCCGAAGGCGAGCGCCCCACACTGGAAGCCCTGGTAAGACGCGAGATGGCCGCCGCATACCGCCTAGACGTGCCCCTAGAAGTCTCAATCGGCCTAGGCCACAGCTGGAACGACGCCGCACACTAGTTCGTGGCCCTAGCCGCCATTCGGAGCCGAATGGCGCTTCGGCAAGCACGCCAGACCCCGATTCGGCTCCGAATGGCGTCGGATCAGGCGCGGCGGCAGCAGAAGATCGCGGTTCCTGGGAACAGCGCACCCCGAAGGGGGCTCCATTGGCCCCACTCTCGGCGCAGGTCAGGGGGCCACTCTGGTTCTATCAGGTCCTCCAACACAAAACCTGCGGCGACGATCTCCCTGACTCGGTCGCCCAAGGTGCGGTGGTGCTCCACGTAAGTGGGGTTGCGAAGGCTGTCCACCTCGACATACGGGGTGCGGTCGAAGTACGACTGCGCCACCGTCAAGCCGGCCTCCCCCGGATCGTCAGGGAAGATCCAACGCAACGGGTGGGTGACAGCGAAGACCCACCGGCCACCGGGGCGCAGCACCCGGGCGACCTCTCGCATCACCGCAGCCGAGTCCGCGACGAACGGCACCGCACCGAACGCCGAACAGGCGAGGTCGAAACTCCCGTCAGCGAAGGGCAATCGACCAGCATCGGCCTGCACCAGCGGCACCGAGATCCCGGTTTCGCAGGCTGACTGCACCGCGTGCGACAGCATCGCCGCCGATAGGTCCAGGCCGACGACCTGCGCGCCGTGGGCGGCCAGCCAGCGTGCGCAGGGCGCGGACCCGCAACCGACCTCGAGCACGCGGCGACCGACTACCTCGCCGAGCAGCCCGGCAGCTGACTCGCGAAGCCTCTCTGGGCACCAGACGAAATCCGCCGGACCGAGGAAATCACCGTGCTCTGCGAGGTAGTCCGCGGCATCGGCATCCCACCATCGACGGTTGGCCGCGACCGTCTCCGCGACGCTGACCAGCTGTTTCACCACACCGACAGTGCCCAGCACCGCCTCAGCGCTGCAGTGGCCGGCCAGCGGGATCATCCGGTCATCGTCGTGGCCTGGTTGCGGAGCGTCTGTCACTGAGGCAGTCTCTCACCACGAAGCAGGCGAGCGCCGGGGTCGGGTTTGCTGCCCTGACTCCTGCCTGGGTAGGATTGAACTGCGCTGTCGTTTCGCGCTGCCCAGGTTGTCAAGCGAGCCTTGGTCGTCAAGCTAGCTCGGTTGTCAAGCTCGCTCGGTATCAAGCTCGCCCGGTGTCAGACTCACCAGCGGCGAGAGTGATCCGCCGGATGAGGTTGATCTGTCGGGTGAGGTTGTCGGGTGTGGCTGATCTGGCGCAGTGGGGAACCAGCGCACCGACACAACAGTTTGACAAACACCGGCCGCTCGACCCTATCCCTTCGGAGCACCCCACCGCATGTCCACCGACACCACCACCGCCCCGGCCCCGCAGCAAGTTGCGATCAACGATATCGGGACGGAGGAGGACTTTCTCGCCGCCATCGACAAGACGATCAAGTACTTCAACGATGGCGATATCGTCGAAGGCACCATCGTCAAAGTCGACCGTGACGAAGTGCTGCTTGACATTGGCTACAAGACCGAGGGCGTTATCCCCTCCCGGGAACTGTCCATCAAACACGACGTCGACCCGGCCGATGTCGTGTCCGTGGGCGACGAGGTCGAGGCCCTCGTTCTCCAGAAGGAGGACAAGGAAGGCCGGCTGATCCTGTCCAAGAAACGCGCCCAGTATGAGCGCGCCTGGGGGAATATCGAGACCCTCAAGGAGAACGAGGAGCCGGTGCGCGGCACCGTCATCGAGGTGGTCAAGGGTGGTCTGATCCTCGACATCGGGCTGCGCGGCTTCCTGCCCGCCTCTCTGGTCGAGATGCGGCGCGTTCGCGACCTCCAGCCCTACGTGGGCCGGGAGTTGGAAGCCAAGATCATTGAGCTGGACAAGAACCGCAATAACGTAGTGCTTTCCCGGCGCGCGTGGCTTGAGCAGACCCAATCCGAGGTGCGCAGCGAATTCCTGCACCAGTTGGCCAAGGGGCAGGTCCGCAAGGGCCAGGTCTCCTCGATCGTCAACTTCGGTGCATTCGTGGATCTCGGTGGCGTGGACGGGCTGGTGCACGTCTCCGAGCTGTCCTGGAAACACATCGACCACCCCAGCGAGGTTGTCGAGGTCGGCCAGGAAGTAACCGTCGAGGTGCTCGACGTCGATCTGGAACGCGAGCGGGTATCGCTGTCGCTCAAAGCGACCCAAGAAGACCCGTGGCGCCAGTTTGCTCGTACCCACCAGATCGGCCAGATCGTGCCCGGGAAGGTCACGAAGCTGGTGCCTTTCGGCTCGTTCGTCCGGGTCGAGGAAGGCATCGAGGGTTTGGTGCACATCTCGGAGCTCTCGCAGCGGCATGTCGAGATCCCTGAGCAGGTCGTGCAGGTCGGCGACGACGTGATGGTCAAGGTCATCGACATCGACCTGGACCGCCGACGAATCTCGCTGTCGCTCAAGCAGGCGAACGAGGGACTGTCCCCGGAGATGGAGTTCGACCCGGCGCAGTACGGCATGACCGCCGAGTACGACAGCGAGGGCAACTACATCTACCCCGAGGGCTTCGACCCGGAGACCAACGACTGGCTCGAAGGCTACGACAAGCAGCGTCAGGAGTGGGAGCGCGCCTACGCCGAAGCGCAGGTCCGTTTCGAGCAACACCGCAAGCAGGTCGTCAA
>DASUII010000079.1:0-6435 GCA_036279835.1 Pseudonocardiaceae bacterium | reverse complement strand
GTGAACGCGGTGATCTCGGCGGTGAGGTTGTCGATGACGTAGGTGGCGGCGTCGAGGGCTCGTGCGGTCTCGCGGTCGGCGCGCAGCCCGGCGATGTGTTCTTCGAGGGCGGGCAGGTAGGACGGGTCGGGCCGGTAGAAGTCTTCCGTGTCAAGTCTGGGCGTGTTGTTGATCAAGCCCTGTTTCCTCGGATCGGAACCGGCTGTGGTCGTGCTGAACCGGCTGGGATCAGCCGGTTCAGTGGGTCTGTCGTTGCAGTGGTCGAACGATGTTGTCGGGCTGGCTTTGCCGGCGTAGCTGGGCGTTTTCGACTTCCAGGACGTGGATGACGCGGGCGTAGGTCGCGACCTGGTCTTTGAGCCGGGTGTGTTCGGCGCGGAGGTCGGCGAGTTTCTGGCGGAGCTGATCGTTGTCGGTCTGTAGTCCGTCGGCGATCTTGGGGCGGTGGTCCTGGGATCGCACGAGCGCGTAGAACAGGTCCTTCAGCCCGGTGTGCTTGTGGGTGAGCTTGTTGCGGCGCAGTCCGGCTTCCTCGGCGAGCGACTTGATGGTGAGCTGGCCGTCGGAACGCAGCGGGACGCCGACGAGCAGGCGGACCATTGCTTCGGTGATTGCCCGAATCTCCTCGGGATGCTCGGTCGCGCTGGTGCCGGTGGTCTCGGTCGCTTGGACCAGCGCGTCGCCGATGGCGGTGGCGATATCGGCCGCCGGCGGCCGGTCTTCTTGCGGGTCCTCGGTCACTGGGGGTCCTCCGACGAGTCCGGCTGGATGCGGGTGGCCTGGTGGCGGGAGATGATCTTGTTCAGCGCGGTCTGACGCTGTCGTAGGCGCTGTTGGATCGGCAGCGGTGCCAGGTCGTCGGCGATCTCGGTCTCGATCCGGTCGACCTCGGCCTGAATACGCTCGATGTGGGTGTCGGTGCGCGAAATGTTCGCGCAGGCGCTGTGGCACCGGTCGTGGCTGGGGGTGGGCTGGGGGTGCCCGCCGGGCTTGCCCCGGTTGGGATCGCAGAGCGCCTTGAGTGGATCGTGGTTGCAGGTCAGCAGCGCTTGCGGGGGGTCGAAGACCTGCAGGCGGGGGTTGTCCAGCAGCGCCTTGTACTGGCGCTTGGAGGCGAACCCGCCCGCGTAGGCGGTCTGGAACTCGCGGGCGGCGGCGACGTAGCGGCCGGCGGCCGGGCCGCTGACGCCCTCCCCGTCGCCCAGTCGCTCGGCGGCCTCGGTGAGGGTGTCGGCGGTGGCCAGTGCCTGCTCGAGGTCCAGGATCTGCAGCATGTCCACTCGGGACCGTCCGCCGTAGGACTCCGCGAACGACGCCCGCAGGTGTCCGTATTGGATGCCGAGCGCGATGCGGCCGCCGGGCTGGCGGTTGATGAACCAGGCGACGCTTCTGCGAAATCGCCGCATGGTGACCGCGCCGTCCGGGTCGGCGGGGATGACCTCGTGGTCGCGTCCGTGTTCGGCGGCGAGCATGGTCGCCCAGGCGGCGAACTGCGCGATCCGCGCGTTGGCGGTTCTCACGCTCATCGCGTCGCCGTAGGCCCAAGGTTTGGCGGCCTTGGACAACTCCCGTGGGAACAGCAGTCGGCCTTCGGTCAACTCCTCCAGGACGGTGATGGCCCGGTGCACCGGTTCGATCACCGTCCACGGCTGCGACCGTGTCCGGCCATCCGAGATCGTGTTGCCATCCTCGTCGGTCACGCCCTTGAAGTGCCGGCCGCTGATCAGGTAGCGCACCGTGCCGTCCTCGCGCCGCTCGACGGTGCAGCAGCCGCGTTCGAGGTCGAGAACCTCCTGGGCGCGCATGCCGGACAAATACGCCACGGTGAGCAGCGCGGCGGTCGCCAGCTGCACGACCAGGTCCATCACGTCCTCGACATCGATCGCGTCTCGCCAAGGCCGACTACCCAGCTGCGCGGTGATCGGTGTCGCCAGCGGTGCGCCCGCGCCGAGCCACACACCCTCCAGCACGTTGGGCTCAGTGGTCAGCAGGGCGCTGACCTGCACGACGGTGACACCGAGCGTTCCCGCGAGGAATCTATTGTGGACAAGGGGACGGCCAAGGCTGGTCTTGCCTGGCCGCGTCAACCGGTGCGCGCGGGCCAAACCGCCGGTTTGGCGCCTGGTGAACACGGGCAACGGTTGCCCGGTGTCCCGTAAGCGCTGCAGGTAGGCGCGGATGTCGGCGCGTCCACCGGGTTTGGGTGCCGACGGGATCCGGTCGAACAGCCGACGGGCATCTCGCCAGGCGGCCAGGACATCGGGGGCGAAGTCGGTCACGGTGCGCAGCGCTGCGATCAGCAGCGGGGACATCACCGCCGGGTGGACCGGGGTCGTGGTGTTCTCGCCCGAGGTGCCGGTTGGTGCGCCGAGAAAGTCCGTGGGTGCGGCGCCGGGCTCGTCCCAGGGCGGCATGGTGATCCGATCCGCCGGTAGCAGGAAGGGCGCGTAGGCCCACAGCCTGGTGATGGCGAACATCTCGGTGGTGACCGGGCCGTGCGTGAGACCGCGCTCAACCAAGAATTGCGCGTACTTCTCCAGCACAGCGCGCTCGACCTGGCCCAGGCAGGTGACCTGGTGCTGGGCCAGCCACTGGCCGAAGCCCCGCCATGCCGAGAAGGTGCGTGTGAGGCTGCCCGCCGACAGCAGCGGCCGGGTGGACGAACCCGAGCGGTGGAGCAGGATGTCCGGCGTCGCAAGGTTGATCACTGCCCAGCCGGCGCGCATGAACCCGGCCCGCAGGGATCGCGGGAAGCTCTCCCAGTTGACGACCTGCGAACGTCCGGTGGCGCCGTGGGCCAAGGCGGCCAGCTGCCAGCGCAGCTCACCGAAGCGCGGGATCTCGGCCTCGCGGGTGCCCGGCCGCGCGCGGTCGGCGGGAAAGACCGGGGTGTCCGGGGTCGGGTCGACCAGACTCGGCGCATCATGCCCGAGCTGATGTGGTGCGGTACTCATGAGTCCAGCCTCCGGTCGAGCATGCGGTCGATCAGGTCCCGGTCGCCCTCGGTGAGCTGGGCTCTCAGCGCCACCCGTTCGGCCTCGGTGGTGTGCACGCCGACCAGGTCGGCCACCCGGCCGTGATGGTCAGCCCAGTCCGCGACCCAAGTCGCGGAGTCCACCGCGGAGCGCAAAGCCTGCAGCGCCTCGTGCAGGTAGACGATGCGTGGCAGGTGCCGGCCGGTGGCGACCGCGTTCGGGCATGCGAAGCACAACAGGAACGACACCGCGCACGGCCCCGAGGGGGTGAACGGGCTGTGCTCGAAGTCGGTGCAGGCGGCCACCGCGGTGTCCAACTCGCCCGCGACGACCTGCGCGGCGGTGCCGTGCGCGAGCCCGGCCTGGTGGGCGACCCGCTCCGCGTCCTGCGCGGTGGAGCCGGTGGCCTGCAACACCATTCGCATCCGAGATTCGGCGTGCTCGACCGCCTCGGCCAGCCCGGCGGCCACCACATCGGTGGATTGCGCGGGGACTTGCTCGTCGCGCAGCAGGTAGACGTCTTCATGGGTGCGGACGGTGTTGTTGCGGGGTCCGCCGTAGAGCACCTGCACGGTGCGTCGCAGCCGCCGGGCACCCACCCGCAGCGGCCCGTCATCGCCGACCAGACCCGCGCCGGCTGACCATGCCTTGATGGCCAGCTCGGCGGTGGCGCCGTCGGCGAAGACGCTGCCGCCTTCCAGCGCTTTGACCCGGCGGCCCAGCAGCAGGCTCGTGCTCGGCGATCCCAGGCGTGCGAGGGTGGCGCGGGCCTGCCCGGTGAGCGCCACAACTTGCTGGATGGCCCGGCCGGGGCTGCCCTCCCCGAGGTCGACGAGGTTGTTGCTGCCGTGCCGACGCCGGGACCCTCTGCGGGGCTTGTCGATGTCCACCCGGTGAATCGCGGGCTCTGCGGTGCCCGCGTCGGCGTTGGGCATCTGGTCGGGTAGCCGCATTGTTTGCAACACCGACAGGTTCCAGCCCTCGTGGCAGATCAGCAGGATGGCCGCGGCGCCCATCTCCTCGTAGGTCGGGTAGAGCCTGGCCAACGCGTCGGGCCCACCGCCGGGCCCCAGCAGTCGCTGCACGGGCTTGGAGAAGTACCGAGTGCCGGTGGTGGACACCGTCCTGCGGGGCAACTCGCCGGTGCGGGCGATGTGGTCGAGCACCCAGCCCCACCACCAGTCTGGGAACTCGCGTGGTGTTTCTCCGGTCCGCCAGCGCCGCAGCAGATGCGTGTTGGTCTCGATGCGTCGCACGGCGGATCGGACGGTCCCGTCGGCCGCGGTTCGGATGCCGGTGAACTCTCGCAGCGAGTACGACGTCTGCGGCGTCCTCGGTGCGGCGCGGGTGCGTTGCGCCTGCATCCTCGCCCGCGTGTCCGCGGGCAGCGTCACGGTCTGCAGCAGCAGCACGCGCAGCTGGCGCCGTCGGGGTTTGGGCAGCGTCCAAGTGTTCCAGACCACCGGAGTGAGCTGACCGACCGCGGTCACTGGTGGCTGGCACGAGGCCGCGAAACGCAGGAACTGGCGAACGTATTTTGCGTAGTTGCCGCAGGTGTGGGCGCTGCCCCAGGGGCCGCTGGCCGAGGCGCAGCGGGCGAACGCGACGACCAGCTCCCGTTTGAACGCCTTCGGGCCGGGGCAGTCGCGGAAGTCGTAGCTGCCGTGGTCCTGCCCGCTCTGTCCGACCACGTGGACCACCAAGTTATCCGCCCCGAGGTTGCCCTGCTTGTGATACGCCGCCGAGGGCAGGGCGGCCCGCCGGCCGGTCCCGCTCACGCACCCACCTGCTCGGGCGCATCCAGCACCAGGCCGGTGCGCTCGGCCAGCCGCGCCAGCAACTCGATGTTGTCCGGGTGTTCCTCGTCACCCAGCAGGCTCTCCAGCTGCAGCCCGCGGACCGGCTCCAGGTAAATCGAGCGCGTCGTCTCCTCCGACCGATGCCCCAACAGGTCCTTGACCATCGACCACACGTTGCCGTAGAGCGACTCGTAGTGCCGCCGCTCCGCCGGCGTCAACCCCAGGCGGCGATCCAGGGCGTGGTGCAGCGACACCAAGCTGCGCAACGCCATCGAGTGGCGCAGCATGTGCGGGGTCGCGAACACCTCCAGCCCCAGCTCGCGGCAGCGATCGCTGGCCCGCGCGAACACCTTGCTCCAGCCCCGGTAGCGCAGCGGCATCCCGGCCTCGGTCAGCCACACCGCCAGCGGCTCCAAGCCGTCCTCGCCCTCGGTGAACAGGTTCACCCGGTCCCGGTCGGTCAACCTGTTCAGCGACGCCGTGGACCGCTCGCCGTGCTCGTCCACCCAGGTCACCTCGCCGCGGCGGGTGATGCCCTGCACGATCCACCGCACCGCGAGCGCGTCGTAGCGGCCGTCGGCGCGAGCCCCCCGGATCGCGGCAGCCCGGGTGGTCGCCCGGTAGAGCTCCACACCTGTCAACGCCGGCGCGCTGATGTAGAAGTAGCGGTCGGAATGCTTGGCCACCGCCGCGGCGATCCGCCCCGAGTAGTAGCGGCGCGCCTGCGTGGTATCCGGCAACTCCACCGTGAGCAGGGTGCCGGCCTCCCGGCGACGCAATCCGCTGGCGAACAGTACATCCGCGAACGCCGCGTCCCGCCCGTCGTTGCGGCCCCGCCACGAGCAATCGGGCCTACCGTCTGCGCCGTACCCGCGCAAACCGACGTCCCGCCACAGCCGAAACGCCCGCGGAGTCAACCACTTCACGTTCGACGAGCGCACATCCGTCGGCGCCAACTCCGCGACCCGCACCGGCACGCCGTCGCGCGTGCGCACCGTGCGCAGGCGTACCGGGCTGGCCGCCACATAGCCCCGGGCGGCGGCCCACTCATAGAACAACCGCAGCGCGGCCAGCTCCCGAGTCCATTTCGCACCGCCGATCCGTCGCGGGTTGCCCCGCCCGCGCAGCCGCCAGTCTTCCCAGTCCTCCAGATCCTCCGCGCGCGCCTGGTCCCAGTCCCGGCCCGCGCACCAGAGGAACGAGAAGAACAGCCGGTAGTCCAGCACATAGGACTCCTGCGTGCCGACCGCCCGCGACGCGAACCGCGAGCGGCGGAAGAACTCGCTCAACCGCGCGTCCACCCGCCCGACCGGTGACACCAGGATCGGCTGCCGCTCCCGAAACCCCAGCCCGCGCTCCCGCTCGGCAAGATCGGCCCAAACACCCGGCTCGTCCCGGGCGGCGGCCGGGGCGCCGTCGCCGACCCAGAACAACTGCCACTCGTCCGCCACACACGCCCCTCGCGCCGACAACACGATCTCGAACAACACGCGGAACGTATACGGAAGAAGTCGCAGCCGGCGCACTGGAAACGGATCGGGCAGGCGCCGCCGCCGGCGTGCACGTTGGATGGTTCGCTGCAGCTGCCGTAGGGCACGGCGATCTCGCCGACGGCATAGCGGGCGTGCTCGGAGTCCAGCAGCGCGTGGGCCTCGCGCCAG
>DASUII010000078.1:0-2601 GCA_036279835.1 Pseudonocardiaceae bacterium | reverse complement strand
CATTAAGTGCTATAACACTGTTTCCCACTCACGACCGGTTCTGGTCGTCGACTTCGGGGCGCAGTACGCGCAGCTGATCGCTCGTCGGGTCCGTGAGGCGCAGGTGTACTCCGAGGTGGTGCCGCACACCACGCCGGTGAGCGAGATCCTGGCTCGCCAGCCTGCGGCCATCGTCCTGTCCGGCGGGCCGGCCAGCGTCTATGCGCAGGGTGCTCCCCGCGTCGACCCGGCGCTGTTCGGGGCTGGGGTGCCGGTGCTGGGGATCTGCTATGGCTTCCAGGCGATGGCCGACGCGCTGGGCGGCAGAGTGGCACGGACCGGCACCCGGGAATACGGGCGCACTGATCTGCAGGTGCTCGACGGTGGCGGTGTGCTGCACCGAGAGCTGCCCGCGCGGGGTCCGGTGTGGATGAGCCACGGCGACGCCGTCACCGCGGCTCCGGAGGGGTTCGCGGTCACTGCCCGGTCGGCCGGTGCACCGGTGGCGGCGTTCGAGGACCAAGGCCGGCGGCTGGCCGGGGTGCAGTACCACCCGGAGGTGATGCACTCCCCGCACGGCCAGGAGGTGCTGCGCCGGTTCCTGCACGAGGTGGCCGGCATCCGGCCGAGCTGGACCACCGCCAACGTCATCGACGAGACCGTGTCAGCGATCCAGGCTCAGACTCAAGGCAGCAGGCTGGTCTGCGGTCTATCCGGCGGGGTGGACTCCGCGGTCGCCGCCGCGCTGGTCCACCGAGCCGTCGGCGACGCACTGACGTGCGTGTTCGTTGACCACGGCCTGTTGCGGGCTGGCGAGCGAGCCCAAGTGGAGCGTGACTATGTCGCCGCGACAGGCGTCAAGCTGGTCACCATCGACGCCCAGGAGCGGTTCCTGTCCGCGCTGGCCGGGGTGGCCGATCCGGAGCAGAAGCGAAAGATTATCGGTCGGGAGTTCATCCGGGTCTTCGAGACCGCGGCCCGGGATCTGCAAGCCGAGGCGGGTCGGCACGGCCAGGAGATCCGCTTCTTGGTGCAGGGCACCCTGTACCCGGACGTGGTGGAATCCGGAGGGGGATCGGGAACCGCGAACATCAAGAGCCATCACAATGTCGGCGGCCTGCCCGAGGACCTGAAATTCGAGCTTGTCGAGCCGCTGCGCGCGCTATTCAAGGACGAGGTACGCCGGGTCGGGCTGGAGCTGGGGCTGCCGGAGACGATCGTGCACCGCCAGCCGTTCCCGGGGCCCGGTCTGGCGATCCGGATCATCGGCGAGGTGACCGCGGACCGCTTGGCGACATTGCGCGCGGCGGACGCGATCGCCCGTGAAGAGCTCACCGCGGCCGGGATGGACCGTGACATCTGGCAGTGTCCGGTGGTGCTTCTGGCCGACGTGCACAGCGTCGGCGTGCAGGGCGACGGTCGGACCTACGGCCATCCTGTCGTGCTGCGCCCGGTGTCCAGCGAGGACGCGATGACCGCTGACTGGTCCCGAGTGCCCTACGACGTGCTGGCCCGCATCTCCGGCCGGATCACCAACGAGGTGCCCGAGATTAACCGAGTAGTGCTCGACGTGACCAGCAAACCCCCAGGCACCATCGAGTGGGAGTAAGCGGCGGCTCAGCGCTCAGCTGGGCCGTAGATCGTCGTTTGTGTGTCTGAGACGACACGGTTTGTCGCCTCAGACACACAAACCGTGATCTTGACGAGTATCCGGCCATTCGAGTCAGCGGGTGTCCGGCCCTCGGCGTAGAGCCGTGCAACACTTGGACAGCAGCGGCACGCCCAGGAGTCCCGCGGAGGAAACGAGCGCGAGTCGCTGTGGAAGTCAGAAAAGCGCATGGGTATCCACCAGGACGCGCTCAACGGTCGGTATGCCAGGTTTCCCCAGTGGAGAAATATGCCTCGTCATCGTCGAAAGGAGGGTGACCGAGCCGCTGTTGGCGGTGATTCAGTGTCTGCCCCCATCCGGCAGAGGCGGGGGCCTGGCCGATCCCACTGTTACCGTGATCTGGTGAGGGACGACGAGAGTTCGGGAAATTCCAGTATTCCGCTGCCAACGGAACACCAACGGAACACGTCATTAGACGTGGTCAGGGCAGCTTGATCGGCTTCGCCAAGCGCTGCCAGCCTGGTACTGGGCGCTCTCGCAAAGATCAGCTGTCGACTTCTGCGTCCCGCTGTCGAGGACGGCGAGCCCATGCAGCAGAAGCTTCCGAACTAGCGCGCGGCCTGTGGCGGTGTCGAACACTTTCCCACTCGCGGGTGGCGCGTCATGATCGCGCGAGTCGTACAACGACAGTAGTCTGCCGCCGTGCCGGTATTTCGATCCCGCATTGTAGAGATCTCTGGCATGCGCGTGGATGGCCTTACGCGCGGCGTCATTGCGGCCACCCAGCCAAGCTGCGCCGTTGCGAAAGTCCTCCCCGCCAGCACGGTGCACCGCCACACCACGGTCGACGACATAGCTTGACAGTGGCTCGTTTAGTAGCGGAGCTGCGGCGTGTTCGTACAGGGCGCGACCAGAGAAGTCGAGAACCCGGCCTTTGCGGCGAGCTTGTCGACCGGCGGAGCGTCGCAGCCACCACGTTGCCGCAGCGGCGGTTAAATCCCAGCCGGGCTGGG
>DASUII010000077.1:0-6634 GCA_036279835.1 Pseudonocardiaceae bacterium | reverse complement strand
AATAGACCGTCACGGCGCCAGCACGCTGGTGACCAACTTGGTGCACCAGTCGAGCAGCTCCCGGTCGCGTAGCGGCGCGGCGCCGATACCGCCGGAACCTTCGCTGGGCCGCGGCACCGTCAAAGTCTGTCCAGCGGAGCGATACGCCGCCTGGGGATAGAGCCGGTTCAGCCGAACCACCTGAGAGTCACGCAACGTCACCGGAGCGAACCGCAGCTTGGAGCCTTGCACCGTCACTTCTGCCACCCCGTGCGATCGGCAAACCTGACGGAAGCGAGCGACTTCCAGCAGGGTCACCACCGGAGACGGCAGCGCGCCGTAGCGATCCCGCAACTCGTCGGTGATGGCGCTGAGCGCCTCGGCGTCCAGCGCTTCGGCGATCTTGCGGTAGGCCTCTAGCCGTAGCCGCTCACCGGGGATGTAGTCGTGCGGCAGGTGCGCGTCCACCGGCAGCTCCACCCGCACCGGCGCGGGGTCGGGCGCACCATCGGACGTGCCGACGCCGGCCGCGCCGCGGAATGCCTCGACGGCCTCGCCTACCAACCTGATGTAGAGGTCGAATCCGACTCCGGCGATGTGCCCGGACTGCTCACCACCCAGGATGTTGCCCGCGCCGCGGATTTCCAGGTCCTTCATCGCGACGGCCATGCCCGCGCCCAATTCGGTGTGCTGGGCGATTGTGGACAGCCGGTCGTGCGCCAGCTCGGTCAGCGGCGTCTCGGGCGGGTAGAGGAAGTAGGCGTAACCACGCTCGCGACCCCGCCCGACGCGCCCGCGCAGCTGGTGGGCTTGGGCGAGCCCGAGCAGGTCACCTCGCTCGACGATCAGCGTGTTGGCATTGGAGATGTCCAGCCCGTTCTCGACGATCGTGGTGCAGACCAACACGTCGTACTCACGGTCCCAGAACCCGGCGACGGTGCGCTCGAGATGGTCCTCGTTCATCTGCCCGTGCGCCACCGCCACCCGCGCCTCGGGCACCAGCTCGCGGATCCGCCGAGCTGCCTTCTCGATCGAGGACACCCGGTTGTGCACGTAGAAAACCTGCCCGTCGCGCAACAGCTCGCGGCGGATCGCGGCGCCGACCTGCTTGTCGTCGTAAGCGCCGACGTAGGTCAGCACCGGGTGACGGTCCTCAGGTGGGGTGAGAATGGTCGACATCTCGCGGATACCTGCCAGGCTCATCTCCAGGGTCCGCGGGATCGGGGTAGCCGACATGGTCAGCACATCGACGGCGGTCCGCAGCGCCTTGATGTGCTCCTTGTGCTCGACGCCGAAGCGCTGCTCCTCGTCGACCACCACCAACCCGAGATCCTTCCAGCGCACGCTCGGCTGTAGCAGCCGGTGGGTGCCGATCACGACGTCCACCGAACCTTCGGCGAGCCCGCGTAGCACCTCCGTCGCGTCGCCGGGGTGGGTGAATCGAGACAAGCCGCGAACCGTGACCGGGAACGGGCGCATCCGGTCGGAGAAGGTCTGCAGGTGTTGCTGGGCGAGCAGGGTGGTGGGTACCAGCACGGCCACCTGCTTGCCGTCCTGGACGGCTTTGAAGGCGGCCCGCACAGCGATCTCGGTCTTGCCGTAGCCGACGTCGCCGCAGACCACCCGGTCCATCGGGACGCCGCGACGCATGTCCTCCTTGACCTCGTTGATCGCGGCGAGCTGGTCGGGCGTCTCGGTGTAGGGGAAGGCGTCCTCCAGCTCGGCCTGCCACGGGGTGTCCGGGCCGAACGGGTGCCCCGGGGAGGACTGCCGAGCGGCATACAGCTGGACCAGCTCAGCGGCTATCTCCTTGACCGCCTTGCGGGCCCGGCCCTTGGTCTTCGCCCAGTCCGAGCCGCCCAGCTTGCTCAACGTCGGCAGCTCACCCCCGACGTAGCGGGTGACCTGGTCGAGCTGGTCGGTGGGGACATACAGCCGGTCGCCTGGCTGGCCCCGTTTGCTGGGCGCGTACTCGACCAGCAGGTACTCCCGGGTCGACTCGGCAGCGCCCTTGACGGTGCGCCGCACCATCTCCAGGAACCGGCCGATGCCGTGCTGCTCATGCACCACGTAATCGCCGGTGTGCAGCGCCAGTGGGTCCACCGCGTTGCGCCGACGTACCGGCATCTTCGACATTTCGCGGCTGCTGGTGCCGCCCCGAGCGCCGGTGATGTCCGCCTCGGTGAGCACCACCAGCCCCAGTGCGGGGACCGCGAAGCCGTCCTCCAACGTGCCGCGGACCACTGTGACGGTCGCCGCTGCGGGTGCCTGGAGCAGCCCATCGGCAGCGTGCACCGCCGGCACCTCGGCGTCACGCAACTGCTCGCAGGCCCGTTGTGCGGTGCCGGTGCCAGGCACCACCAACACTGCGGCGCCGCCGGTGGCGGTATGCGCTCGCAGGTCGGCAAAGGCTCGCTCGACGTCACCGTGATAGGGCGGCACGGGAACGATCTGCAGTGGCAGCGAGCCGTGGGAATCAGTGGTCAGCGGGTTCAGCGTCCACCACGCCACCCCGGTGCCGCGGGCGTGCTCGGCGACCTCACCCAGACCGCGGTAGGCCGACGCCGACAGATCCAGCGCCGCTACGTCCACCGGAGCGGCACCGCCCCCCGCGGCGACCATCCAGGACGCCTCCAGGAACTCCTGTCCGGTGCGGACCAGGTCGGCGGCCCGGGTCCGGATCCGTTCCGGATCGGCCAGCAGCACGTGGGTGCCCGCCGGCATCACGTCGGTGAGCAGTTGTAGCTCATCACCCGCGAGCACCGGGATGAGCGACTCCATGCCCTCGGCCGGGATCCCGGCGGCGACCTTCTCCAACAGCTGCGCGACCGGCCCGGCCGGAGCCTGCGCGACGAGCTGCGCCGCAGCGGCCCGCACCCCGTCGGTGAGCAGCAGCTCCCGGCACGGCGGTGCGTACATCTCATCGGCGGGCGCCAGGGTGCGCTGGTCGGCGACCGCGAAGGAGCGGATCTCCGAAACCTCATCACCCCAGAACTCCACCCGCAGCGGATGGTCAGCGGTGGGCGGAAAGACGTCGACAATCCCGCCACGCACGGCGAACTCGCCGCGACGATCAACCATGTCGACCCGGGTGTAGGCCAGATCGGCCAGCCGGGCGAGCACGCTGTCGAAGTCGTGCAGCTGCCCGACCCGCAGCCGCACCGGGGAGATCTCGCCCAGGCCGGCGAGCATCGGCTGAATCAGCGATCGCACGGTCGCGACGACAACCTGCAGCGGGCCGGCGCAGTCTCCTGGGGGGGCGCCTTCTTCGGGGTGGGCCAGCCGGCGCAGCACCGCCAGCCGCTTGCCCACGGTGTCGGCCCGGGGGGACAGCCGCTCGTGCGGCAGCGTCTCCCAGGAGGGCAGCTCAGCGACCACCCCGGGGCCCAGCACGTCGGCCAGCTCCGCGGTCAGCTCACCGGCCTCCCGGTCTGTGGCGGTGATGGCCAGCACCGGGTGCCCCGTGCGGGCCAGCGCGGCGACGACCAGCGGGCGGGCCGCCGGCGGGCCGTGCAGCTCCAGCTCGGGGACGCCGGCCCGGCCGACAAGTTCGTGCAGCGAGGGCTCGGGCAGGACCGCCTCGAGCAGGCCGGACAGGTGAGCGGCGGATGTGGTCGGTAGCGCGGTCGCTACGGGCACCGTGGGGGACCTTTCGGGCGCGGGAGTCGTCAACACGGACCCCTCCCCGGGACGCGACCGGCGCACGGGGTCGAGTACCCACAATAGGCGATCCTGTACCTGCGCGATCAGCTGGGTTGGTAGTGGTCGGCGGCAGCCGCGAGTGCAGTTGGTAGTCCTCGGTGGGGATAATACGTGCCCTGATCGGCGATCTCGGTAACCAGTGGTCGTCCGCCGTTGTAAGCTGAAGGCGTTCAATCGCTTATCTAGCGGAACTTGTTCGCGACGAAATACTCGTGATGGGGTGGGGATATTGGCGACCGTCGGGGGGCGGGCTCCATGACTAGTATCGTACTGGGCGACGACCACGCGGTGTTCGTAGAATCGTTGGTCGCAGTACTGGTAGGGCAGGGATTCCGCGTACCTGCGGTCGCCCGAAGCCTCGCCGGTACAATCGAGGCGGTCCGCCGTCATCGCCCCGATATCTGCCTACTGGGTCGACGTTTTTCCGATGGCGATGGAATTAGTGCAATCGCTCACGTTATCGCGGTAAGCCCGGCGACTCGGGTACTCATTCTGGCAGCAGACGGCGATAACGACGCGATGCGCCGGGCCGTCCGGCTCGGGGCGGCCGGATATATTCACAAGACATGTGGCGTCCGCAAGTTGGTCCACGCGCTGGAACGCGTGGTCGACGGCGCGGTCGTGCTGGACGCACCCCGGGCTGCTACCAGTGCGCGCTCCGACGTCTCCGAAGCACGCCGGCTCGCCGCTCATCTGACCGCTCGCGAGCGGGAATGCCTCGGATTGCTCGTCGAGGGGCTCGATACCCCGGCGATGACGCTGCGGCTCGGCGTGTCGACGACTACCGTGCGCAGTCATGTGCAGGCACTACTGACCAAGCTCGGAGTGCACTCCCGGCTCGAGGCTGCCACCTTTGCGGTTCGCTATGACCTCGTCGACCACGAGCAACACGGCCCGGAGGGTCAGACAAAGACGGGGTAGCCATGAGCAGGGCGATACCGATGACCCCGGTTCGGGTGCTGCTCGTCGACGATCAGCAGATGCTGATCGAGGCGCTCGCCGCCAGGTTGGCCAGCACGCCCGACATCGTGGTCGTCGGGCACTGCACGACGCGGGATCCGCATCCCGATGCGCTCGCCACCCTGCTGTGCCCTGATGTGATCACCATCGAGGTCGCGCAGGCACATGACGCGGCGACCCTGCTGGCGTCGTTTCACGCGGCGTGCCCGCCGGCACGCGTCGTGGTCCTCACCGCGAGCCGGGACCCGCAGCAGGCTGTCGAAGCGGCGCGGGCGGGAGCTGACGGCTGGGTATCGAAGGAGTCCTCGATCGACACCCTCGCCGATGCCCTGCGCGGCGCGAGCCGGGGGGATTCTTACTTTCCACCGGAGCAGCTAGGCCACGTTCTGCGGGACCTGCGGGCAGACGTCGGCCGGGTGCGGCGCCGGGAAGGCCCGCTGGACGTCCTGACGCCCCGGGAGCACGCCGTCCTGACCTGCCTGGCGCAAGGCCGCCGCCCGGCAGAGATCGCCGACGAACTCGGGATGTCGGCGAACACCGTCCGTACCCACACCAACAAGATCTTCACAAAGCTCGGTGTGCACAGCCGGCTGGAGGCTGTTGCGGTGGCGCGCGGGGCGCTGTGCGGCGGCCAGCCTCCCCCAACAGACGTAGCTGTTGCCCTCTTGGCGCAGGAGCCCGCCGCGAGCGTGCGGCCGTAGCGTCGGGTTGCACCATGAGCGAAGCGATCGACGAAATCTGTCCCAACAACGGCTGGGACGACCGCTACGATCCCCGCGGCTATGGCACGCTGCCCCCAGTCTTGATGTATCACTCTGTGGCACCGTATGACAACGATCCGTATCTGGTCACCGTGCGTCCGCAACGGTTCGAGCAGCAGCTGCGCTGGTTGTACCGGCGCGGCCTGCGGGCCACCTCGATGCGCGAGCTGCTGGCTGCCCGGCGTTATGGCACTGGCCGGGGGCTGGTCGGACTCACCTTCGACGACGGCTACGCCGACTTCTGCGAGCATGCGCTGCCGGTGTTGGCGCGATTCGGTTTCACCGCCACCGTGTTCGTCATCGCCGACCTGCTCGGCGGCGCCAACTACTGGGACCAGCCGGGTCCCCGCAAAACCCTCATGACGGCCGCGCAGATCCGCCACATCGCCGCGTGCGGCATGGAGATCGGTTCGCACAGTCGGCGGCACGTGTCGCTGACCTCGATCACCACCGCCGACCTCACCGCTGAGGTTTCCGGGAGCCGAACCATCCTGCAAGAAGTGTCCGGACAGGAGGTCTCCGGGTTCTGCTACCCGTATGGACACGTGGATGCACCGGCCGTGGATGCGGTGCGCGCTGCCGGCTACCACTACGGATGCGCGATCTGGCGCTCGCCGCTGACCGGTGTGCACGCACTGGCGCGCAGCTACATCGGGGACCGCGATGGATCGCTGCGGCTGCTCGCCAAGTGGTACCGGCACCACCTGCGCCGGTGAGGCCGCTGACCGTGCTGCATGCGGCGCAGCCCACCGACGCTGGGGTGGCCAGGTATGTCGCTGCGGCGACCCTTGACCAGCTCGCCCGAGGCTGGCGGGTGGTGGTCGTGTGCCCGTCCGGCGGTCAGCTCGCCGCCGAGTGCACCGCATCCGGGGTGCCGCGGCTGCACTGGCCCGCGACCCGTTCTCCCAGCGTGGACACGGTCGGCGAGACGCAGCGGTTGGGCCGGCTGATCTGCCAGGTCGACCCCGACGTGGTGCACCTGCACTCAGCGAAGGCGGGGTTGGCCGGGCGGCTCGCGGTGCGCGGGGCCCGACCCACGCTGTTCCAACCGCACGGCTGGTCATGGCTTGCGGCTCGGGGCGCGACCGCGCGAGCGGCGCTGGCCTGGGAACGCCTCGCGGCGCGCTGGACCGACGCGCTCGTCTGCGTCGGCGACGGTGAGGCCGCCCAGGCCCGGCACCGGCGAGTGGGCACCCGCCACGCCGTGGTCCGCAACGGCGTCGATCTCGCGG
>DASUII010000076.1:0-28817 GCA_036279835.1 Pseudonocardiaceae bacterium | reverse complement strand
CTAAGGACCACGACGGGCCTAAGGACCACGACGGGCCTAAGGACCACGACGGGCCTAAGGACCACGACGGGCCTAAGGACCACGACGGGCCTAAGGACAACGACGGACCCCGGACCAACGGTCACGTCGTCGCGGACGGGCAGCAGGGCGTCCACCTAACCGGGTTTGAGAAGCACGCTGCCACACAGGATGAGGGGCTTTCCACCACCGCTGGAGCTGGAAGGCTGCCGGGTGAGCACCATTCGATGTCTGTGCAACCGGGATCGTCAGCGCCATATTCGGCGGCGTCGCTTTCCTCTGGCCCGTCAGGCCCCTCGGGCCTGTCGACCGGCGGATCGCCCGGTCTGTCGCCGTCGTTTGCATCCGCATCACCCGCGCTGAGTCAAGCAGTGAGCACCGCGACCACCCCGGCGAACGCAGCTGTCACCACGGAGAACACGGCTGCCAGCCAGCCGGTGACGACCACCCCGGTGACTCCGGCGGCGGCATCCCACGTGACATCCGAGCCGCTCAGCACAACAGTGGAGAAATCATCGACGGTCAGCACCGGTTTCGCTCCGCAAGCTGATCTGGACAATAGCTCCTCCCACGCGATCAGCCCGACACCTCGGAGCTCCACCGTCGCGCAACCAGCAACGCACGGCACGGGATCGGGTAGTGCGGTGTCCACCTCCCGAAACGGAGCGTTCAGCGCAAACCACACCGGCGCACCTGCGCCCGGGTCCGCAATGGGGTCCACGACCGGATCTACCAACGGATCTCCGTTGAAACCGTCAGGCGCCCAGGCCCCGAGCGCAGATATGGGCCATTCGACGACCGCAGGTTCCGACCCGCACACCGCCGGCAACGTCAGCGCACTGCTTGGGTCTGACACCGGTACCACCGGCTCGTCGGCCGCTGCTGGCGCCGCGTCGAACACCCAGCCCTCTGGTGGCCAAACCGGACATGCCACTGCGCACCCGACCGGCGCGTCCGGCACCGCCGCGGGTGGACCAAGCGCAGCTTCGGGCTCCACGAGCTACACCTCCGCTGGCGCGGTGCCGAGTGCGGGTGTTGCATCAGCTGCTCACCCGGCGGTGCCGAGCGCGGATGCTGCGTCAGCTGCTCACCCGGCTGCGCCGAGTGTGGGTGCTGCGCCAGCTGCTCACCCGGCGGTGCCGGGTATGGGCTCTGCGCCCAGCGCCAGCGCCGGGTCTGCTACCGCTTCGCCCGCAGGGTCCACCACGAGTGCGCCCGCTGCATCCGCCGCCAGCACGCCGGCTACCAGCACGCCGGCTACCAGCACGCACATTCCGACTGCTCCGGCATCCAGTGCGGGGCCGAACCTTAATCCGCACCCGGCAAGCCCGAGTGTCAGCACAGTGTCGGCAACGGACAGCGGCCACACCGGCTTGTCGCCGACGTCGGATGGGCTGTCCAGCGGACTCACCCCGAGTCCAACTGCCACGCACATCACGCCGGACCACGTCACACCCGATCACACCACGCCCATCCATCACTGATCACCACCGGCCCGCGCTGCACGAGCCGGCGCGGGCCGGTGAGGTCCCTCACTCTCCGCATCCCAGAAGGAGGACGAGATGTCCGTCATGACCGATCCCGCTGCCCGTAACGGCACCGACACCGGATCCACCACGGCGATAACCGAGCTGCTCGACCGGCTGCGCCTGCTCACCGACGCCGCGAACCGACCAGACCTCGGCACCCACCTCGCTCAGGCCCGGATCAGGGTTACTGATCCACGGTTGCGCATCGTGGTGGCTGGACAGGCCGGCCAGGGAATGAGCTCGCTGGTCGAGGCCATCACTGGCGCTCCGGTGATCGCCACCGGCAAGACTGCCCCCGTCGTCGTCAGCTACTCCGACTCCGACTTCGTGCGGCTGGTCCCTGCCGCGACCGCCGGTGCCGAGCCCGACCCAGGTGCCGGTCCGGTGCCCCGTGTCGAGGTCGGCGCACCCAACGATCTGCTAGCCGAGGGCGTAGTGCTCATCGACACCCCAGGAGCGTCCGGACTGGACACGGGCCGCGTGGGCGCGGTGCTGTCCCTGCTGCCCGCGGCCGGCGCGGTCCTGTTCGTCTCGGACGCGAGCCAGGAGTACACCGAGCCGGAGATCGCGTTCTTGCGCCAGATCCGGCAGCTCTGTCCCACCGTCATCGGTGTGATCACCAAGATCGACCTCTACCCGCGATGGGCCGACATCCAGCGAGCTAATCGCACCCACCTGACCAACGCAGGGCTGGACATCCCACTGCTGCCGCTGTCAGCGACGATGGGCGAGATCGCCCGATGTAACAGTGACGCGGAGCTTGCAGTCGAATCGGGCGTACCGCAGCTGGTGGACCTGGTGCGCCACCGGGTGGTCGGCGACGCCGACATCGTGCTGCGCAACGCGGTGGTCAATGACGTCCGATTTGTCTCAGACCATCTGGCGATGGCGCTGAATGCCGAGCTGGATGCCCTCAACGATCCCAGCTGCGGAGCCGAGCTCGTCGCGCGACTGCGCGACGCCTGGGAGGCCGCCGACCGGCTGCGGCAGCGCACAGCCAACTGGCAGGTCGTGCTCGGCGACGGCGCAACGGAGCTGACCGTCGAGGTGGAGCACGACCTTCGGCACCGGCTGCGCGGCGTGGTCCGGGAGGCGGAAGCGGACATCATGACTTCCGACCCGGCCAAGCGATGGGAGGAGTTCGGCAGCTGGCTCGACGGTCGCATCGCCGAATCTGTCCAAGGTAACTTCGTCCTGGCCCACACCCGTTGTCGTGCTCTTGCTGAGAAGGTGGCTACCCGGTTCATCGCAGAAGGCCGGTCAGCGGTGCCGGAGCTCTACCTCGACCACACCGGCTCGATCCTCGATCCCGTGCAGTCCCTGGAGCCGCTGGACAGTCGCAAGACCGGCATAGTGCAACGGGCGATCAGCAGCGTGCGGGGTTCTTATGGTGGCGTCCTGATGGTGGGGCTGATGACCGGTCTCGCGGGGTTGGCGCTGGTGAACCCGTACTCGATCGGCGCCGGCGTGCTGCTCGGCGCCAATACGTTCTGGGAGGACCGCAAATCACAGACCTCCCGGCGCCAAGCGGAGGCCAAGGCCGCCGTCGCCCGCCTGATGGACGACGTGATCTTCCAGGTCGGCAAGGAGTCGAAGTACCGGCTCCGCGAGGCCCAGCGGACCCTGCGTGACCACTTCACCACGGTCGCCGCCGAGATGCTGCGCTCGGCCGACGACGCCTGGCGAGCTGCCCAGGAGGCCAATCAGATCCACACCGAGCACCGTGCCGGCCGGATCGCCGAGGTTCACAACGCTTTGAGTGACCTACGTCAGCTGCGGGTCCGGGCGGCCGCCCTCGTCCCCGCCCGCACAATGGAGGCGACCCGATGAGCTCCCAGCCGTACAGCACCGTCGACCTGGCTCGGATGCTCATCCGCGACGCGCGTAGTGATCTCCAGGCCGGCTCCCAACTCAGCGCTGAAGTCGATGCCGAGCTTGCCGCATGCCAGCGCAGGCTGGACGAGCCGTTGCGGGTAGCGCTTGCCGGGACGCTCAAGTCCGGGAAGTCGACTCTGCTCAACGCTTTGGTCGGGGAAGAGATCGCACCCACCGACGCCACCGAGTGCACCCGCGTCGTCACCTGGTTCTGCGGGTCGGCTGGGCCGCGCATCGAGCTCACCCATGATGGCGGGCGACGCACCTCGTTGCCGGTGCTTCGGACCGACGGGCGGTTGCGCCTCGACCTCGGGCCGGTGACCGCGGATCGGGTGGAACGTCTCGAAGTCGGCTGGCCCTCGTCGTTACTCGATCAGTACACGTTGGTCGATACCCCCGGGACGTCGTCGAACTCCCGTGACGTCTCCGCGCGCACTCTTGCGTTCCTCACCCCAGATGACGGTACCTGCGAGGCTGACGCCATCGTCTACCTGATGCGTTCGCTGCACAGCGCCGACGTGGCACTGCTGCGCAAGCTCCACGAGCACGCTGCCACCGGACGCGGCCCGCTGGGCATCGTCGGGGTCCTGTCTCGCGCCGACGAAACCGACGGTGGGCAGACCACCTCCCTCGACGGTGCGCGAGCAGCCAGCGCGCAGCTGCGCGCTGCCCACGAGCTCAACGGCCTGCATCGAGACTTCCTTGCGGTGTCCGGGCTACTCGCGCTACGCGGCCAGACGTTGCGGCAACAGGAATTCAGCACACTCGATCAGCTTGCCGCACTGCCCGACGACGTCCGCGAAGCGGTCCTCGTTTCCCCCGGGCGGTTCGTCACGACCGAGCTTGCGACACCCGCGGCCGGCCGGGAACAGCTGTTGACGGCCTTCGGCATGGTCGGCATCCGAATTGCCATATCGTTGATCCGCGGCGGCGCCCGCGACGCGCCCGCGCTGGCGGCGGAGCTGGTCCGCCACAGTGGGCTCAACGACCTCCACCGCACTCTGCGCGCCCGCTTCGGTAGCCGCAATCGCCAGCTCAAAGCACACTCAGCGCTGCGCACGCTGCGCGGCATCCTGCTGCGGCACCGCAGTCCGAACACCGCACGGGTGGTCAGCGCAGTCGAGCGGCTCCTCGCCGACACGCACCAGTTCACCGAACTGCGGTTATTGGCCGGACTAGTCGCGCTGCCCGTCCCTGACCGGACCCGCAACGCCCTCGGCCAGGTCCTCGGCGGCCACGGCACCTCAGCGACGACCCGACTTGGCTTGCTACCAGACACCACTGCGACGCACACCCGCGCTGCGGCATTCCACGCCATCCGGTTCTGGCGTGACCAGCTCAGCGAACCGCTCCTGGACCAACCCACCACGCAGAGCTACCGGGCGGCCATCCGCAGCTGCGAAGCGATCATGGCAGGCGCCGCTTAGCGGGGCGCCCAAAATCGGGCGCAGCGAGTCGGCCCTTCCAGGCGCCACCTTGACCGGTTGCGTGGCGTCTCGCCGAGTCCGCTGTCATGGCCGCATACATCGTGGCGACGGCCGGCAAGGTGAGACCGCGCAGCGGCGAGAGACCGTAGAGCCGTAGCACCGGTCCCTGGGTAGCGGCCATCGCGGTCCACGCGCCGAATCCGGCCGCGGCGAGTCGCAGCGATCGCCTGGCCAGCCCGGTGAGTGCGGCGATCGGCGGGACGACGTAGAGCAGGCCCAGCCCGGCGAGCGTGCCGGCGAGCAGCAGTGGTGAGCGACGTAGCTGGGTGTAAGCGCTGCGCGTCACCATGGTCCACAGGTCTGCCAGGTGCGGGTACGGCCGGACACTGCGGACCTCGGGTGGGTCGCTTGTGAAGCCCAGCCAGGTTCGCGCGCCGGAGCGTTTGAGTAGCCGGCCCAGGGCCACGTCGTCGATGAGGTTCCCGCGGACGCGGGCGAGGCCCCCAGCGTGCACCAGGGCCGTCCGGCGGACCAGGACGCAGCCGCCCGCGGCCGCAGCGGTCCGGCTTCCGGGCCGGGTGACTCGAGGGAACGGATAGAGCTGGGCGAAGAAGTAGACGAACGCCGGCACGAGGACGCGTTCCCAGCCGGTCTGTGTGCGCAGTAGTGCCATCAGCGACACGAGGTCTCGATCGTCTGCCAGTGCTGTGGCGACGAGCCGGCGCACTGACCCGGGGTGGTGGGCGATGTCGGCGTCGGTGAGTAGCAGGAACTCGACCCCGGCGGCACTGGCCGACTCCACGCCGCACTGCACGGCGTTGAGCTTGCCCGTCCACCCCGGGGCCGGCGGTGAGGCCGTCAGCACGGTCAGTGAAGCTGGTCCGCCACCGCGCTGAGCGAGGGTGCGGGCGAGTGCCCCGGTGCCGTCGGTGCTCCCGTCGTCGACTAGCCACACCGCGAGATCACCTGGGTAGTCCTGCGCGAGCAGCGTGGGCAGCGTCTCCGGAAGCACCGCTGCTTCGTCGCGGGCCGGCACGATGACTCCGACACTGGGCCAGTGGCCGGGTTCCGGTGGATCGGCCGGCAGGCGGGGCGAAGCGAGCCAGAAGCCGCCGTGCCCGATGACGAGATAGGTCCAGGCCACAGCAGACGCTGTCGCAAGGCGGCCGAGCAGCGGCATCCGTCGAGCATGCCACTCCCGCCAGTACGGCAGCGAGCTGCCCAACGGTAGTGAATGTGATGCAAGTCACAAAGGGAAGGCCGGGTGCGTAGCCGCAACGATCTCTGGGAACGCCACCGAGGGTCGGAAGACGAGCTGGGCCATCGGAGGGAAGCATTGTGGCCGCACCGAAGGTTGCCGATTATCTGCTGAGCCGCTTACGGGACTGGGGCGTACACACCGTCTTCGCATATCCCGGCGACGGGATCAACGGCCTGCTCGCGGCCTGGGGTCGGGCGGACAACAAACCGCAGTTCGTGCAGGCCCGGCATGAGGAGATGGCGGCTTTCGAAGCGGCCGGCTACGCGAAGTTCACCGGGCAACTCGGGGTCTGCGCAGCGACCGCCATGGACGACGATCCTGCGGCCCGCGCCGGCCGCACCCGATCAGTTGCAGGGAGCCGACAATGAACCTGTCCCGTCCCGCGCTGGCGACCGCACTGACTGCCGCGGTGGTAGCTCTGGCCGGATGCGCCGCCGGCAGTAGCCCCACTGCTCAGACCGCGTCCAGCACGCCGTCGATACCCGCCAACGCGCCTGCGCTGGAGCAGGCCTACGTCAGCGTGGTGGCCAAGGTGCTGCCCTCGGTGGTGCAGATCACCAGCGACCGCGCTCTCGGCTCTGGCATCGTCTTCGACACCAAGGGCGACATCGTCACCAACGCCCACGTGGTCGGCCAGGCGACCAAATTCCAAGTGCGCCTGGCTGACAACCCGAAGGCCATCCCCGCCACCCTGGTCGGTGCCTATCGGCCCGACGACCTCGCCGTGATCAAGCTCGATCAACCGCCGTCGACGTTGCACCCGGCGCATTTCGGCGATTCCTCGAAGCTGCAGGCTGGCGACATCGTGCTGGCCATGGGTAACCCGCTCGGGCTCACCGGCAGCGTCACCGACGGAATCATCTCGTTCACCGGACGTACTGTCACCGAGCCAGCCGAGGGTTCCTCCTCCCAACCCGCAACGCTGCCCGACATCATCCAGACCAGCGCTGCGATCAACCCGGGCAACAGCGGCGGCGCGCTGGTCGACCTGGCTGGTGATGTCATCGGAGTTCCTACGCTGGCCGCGCTCGAGCCGCAGTCCGGTGGTCTCGGCGGCGCCGCACCGGGCCTGGGATTCGCGATCCCCAGCAATATCGTCACCGATATCGCCGGGCAGCTCATCGCCCACAACGGCCACGTGGTCAACTCGCACCGGGCCGAGCTGGGTGTCCGAGTGGTCACCGTCGTGGACCCAAATGGCCAGCCTGCTGGCATGGGGGTGGTCAGCGTGGTGCCCTCCGGCCCGGCTGCTGCGGCCGGGCTACAGCCGGGCGAGGTGATCACCGCGGTGAACAACACTTCAGTGCGCGGTGCCTCCGACCTGGCCCAGGCGTTGGCCGCACTCGACCCGGGTCAGAAGGTCGGGGTCACCTTGACCACCGCGCAGGGCGCCACCCGCACCGTCACGGTGACCCTCGGCCAGCTCCCCGGTAGCTGAACTCCGCGCTCGCGGTGCCTCGCAGCGCGACCATGCCTCCCAACTACACCATGATCGTCGTTTGTGTACCTCCGGCGACACATCGTGTCGCGAGAGACACACAAACCGCGATCACCGCAACAGTGGACGAGGCTGTCGCGCAGTTCTCACGCCTGGGGCGCGGTTAGCGGACGACTGCGGTGAGGAAGGCCTGCCAGGCGGGGGTGGGGACGGTCAGGGCGGGGCCGGTGCGGTTCTTGGAGTCGCGGACCAGCACGGCCTCCGGCGCGGGCGCGACCTCGACGCAGGCGTCACCGCCGTTGCTGTAGCTGCTGGTGCGCCAGCCGATCTCGACGCAGGCACCGTTGGTGCCGCTGTAGCTGCTCGTGCGCCAGACAATCCTGTCCGGCTCAGGCGCGGGCATCATAGTCCTTTCGATCCGCGGAGAGCTCGGTTGCCCGGGTGGCAATCAGCTCCCTTGATTCTCCCTCGCCCAGCGCGGTCTGCGCCAGCGACTCGAGGATGTCCTGGTAGGCGGTAATCTCCACGGGTTTCTCCAGGAACAGGCTGGATGTCTCGCTCTCCAGGTAGACCACCGGCTTGAACTCGGCGAACTCCATCAGGGTGAATGACCCCGCGGTCGCGGCATGCGCGCCGAGTGACGCCGGCACCACCCGAAGCGTGAGATACGGCCGCAGCGACAACCGTTGCAGCTGCTGCAATTGATCGATCATTACCGCCGGGCCGCCGACCGGCAGCCGCAGCACGAACTCGTGCAGGTAGAAAGTGAACCTGGCGGGACGATCCCGGCTGAACAGGCTCTGCCGGGCCAGCCGGGCAGCTACCCGGGCGTCGATCTCATCCACCGGCACCCGCCCGGCTTCCTTGAGCAGCGCCCGGGTGTAGTCACCGGTCTGTAGCAGACCGGGCATCACCGTCGAGACGAAGGAGCTGATCGCCACCGCCTTGTTCTCGTGGTCGATCAAGGTCACGAGCTGCAGGGGCAGTCGGGAGCCGTGTTGCTGGAACCAGCCCGGGGTGTGCTGCTCGTCGCAGAGCTCCAGCAGTCGTTCACGCTCCGTGCTCGGCGCCCGGCAGACCGCGAGGAATGCCGACCCCTGCACCGCGGTAACGTTGCGCTTGCCGGAGATCAGCCGGGACACCCAGCTCGGTGACAGGTCGAGCAGCCTCGCGACATCCTTGCCGGTCAGCCCGGCGTTGTGCATCGCCCGGCGCAGGCCCTCACCCAGCTCACGGCTGCGGATCGTCGGCTCACGGTCTTGCATGGATGACCTCCCGGGCACGACGGTAGACCTGCTGCAAGCAAGCGCTGCCAAAGCGTAACGATCTCCCGCTCATCTGGGTATTGCGTGCCTCAGGGTCAACCGGTTGCCTCATCATGGGCGGGACAGCGGATCTCGCCGACGTGCGAGGAGGTATCCCATGGACGCGATCTCCCCAGTGGTCGCCGACGCGTTCTCCCTGCTGCACAGGGACCTCTACGGTCATCTGGACGAGGCAGAGTTCCTGGCGATGAAGTATGACGAGTGGTCCCAGCAGGACTCCGACGCAGCACGCGAACTGATTCCCGATCTGGTGGTCGTGATTCGGGGGGTGCTGATCGAGCACGAGGTGGCGCCCAGCGGTGACTGCCGGACCTGCTTGTCGACGTGGCCCTGCCCGGTGGTGGCGACAATCCACGCACTGGTAAAAGATCCTGACCGCGAATTTGTCGCACTCCTCCGCCGGGCGCACGACGATGGATGATCACTGCAGACGATGCGCTCAGCCACCCCAACTCCACTGGAGAGCTGTCCGGGCGATTGTCCACAGCTCTGCAGTGGAGTTCGGGAACAGTGGAGTTGGGGAACAGTGGAGTTCGCCGAACAGTAGAGTTAGCTTTCGGCGGAGCCGTCGTGCTCGGCGAGGTACGCCTCGAACTCCGCGGCGATCTCGTCACCGGTGGGCAGTGCCTCGGCATCGAGGGCTGCCAGGGGGAGCCGGTCAGGACTGCCCGTGACCGCATCGAACTGCGCCTCCAGGCTGGCCACCACTGACATGCTCTCCGGGGAGCGGGCGACTTGCTCGTTGACCTCGGCGAGAACCCGCTGCGCCGCAGGCAGTAGCGCATCCACGGGAAGGCTCAGCCCGCTGCTGCGAGCCAGGTGCTCCAGCAGTCCGCGAGCGGATTCTGGGTACTCATGGCGCGCCAGATAGTGCGGTACGTGCACGACGAAACCCATCGCGTCGTGCCCCGCCTCGCCCAACCGCAACTCCACCAGCGCCCCTGCGTGACCGGGCATCTGCATGGTGTTGAACCACCGGTGATACCCGGAGATCAACTCGCGACGGGTGGCGTGTGCAGTGACCGCCGATGGGCGGGTGTGCGGAACGGCCATCGGCGCCGCGCCCAAACCCACCGTCAGACCCACCGCGAAGCGCTCGACCAACTCGCGTACCGCATCGGAGAACCGTTCCCACAGCAAATCCGGCTCAGGGCCGGTCAATAGCAAAAATCTGGTGCCCGCAGAGTCCGCTACCTCGTAGAGAACCAACTCGGGCTGCTCGTAGCTCGCCCAACGGTCCTGGTCGAAGGTCATTACCGGTCGGCGAGAGCGGTAGTCCAGCAGCTGGTCGATGTCGAATGTGGCGACCACCCGGTGCTCCAGGTTTTCCAGCAAATGTGCAACCGCTAGTCGCCCGGCTTGACCTGCGTCGACAAATCCGGTGAGGGCGTGCACAAGTACCGCGCCCGCCGCGGCCGAAGGCTCGGCCTCAATGTGGTACAGCTCATCATTCACACTCCATATAACGCGCCACATGGGTAGATTCATCCCGTCTTTGGCTGGACAGTGCGCGAAAGGATCAGCGAGGAAGTCGCAGCTTGGCACGCGGGCACCAAGATGGCTCCTCTTGACAGAGATCGACTTCACAACAGGGCGTGGGAGGGGGCAGGCTCGGCGCCATGCCGCTCTTCCCGCCACACCGCGTCGCCTTCCTCGCTGCCGTACTGCGCAGTCCGGCCACTGTGGGGGCCGTAGCGCCGAGTTCCCCCAAACTGGCGGCTCGGCTAGCCGCCGTCGTGCCGCGCATCGGGCAGCCGGTCGTGGTGGAGCTCGGCCCGGGCACCGGTTCGGTCACGACGGCTATCGAACATCGGCTCGCCGGCCGGGGCCGGCATGTGGCGGTCGAGATCGACCCGGCATTGGCCCGCTACCTGCGCACCCAGCATGCGGGCGTCGAGGTGCTGGTCGGTGACGCCGCCGACCTGCCCCGGCTGTTCGCCGAGCACGAGGTTTCTGAGGTTGATGCCGTGATCAGCGGGCTACCGTGGTCGCTGATCGATATCGACGTCCAGCGGGCGATCGTTGCCGCGACGGCATGCTCGCTGCGGCCAGGGGGTTGCTTCACCACCTTCGCCTACGTGCACGCGTTGTCAATGACCCGGGCGTGCCAGTTCCGGGCGTTGCTCGGTGAGATCTTCTTCGAGGTTCTCACCACTCGCACAGTCTGGTGGAATCTGCCTCCGGCGGTGACGTACGTCTGCCGACGGCCGCGTGCGGTTCACGGAGCCCAGCGGCGTCCCGGCCCGGCAGGATAACCCGCTGCTCCGACATTCCGTGCTGCGCGACTGCCCGGGTGGGGTAGTAGTCCACACCTATACCCGCAGTCCACAGCCGGCCCCGCCGTGGCTGTCCCTCGAGCCGCCGCGGGAGGACGTTCGACGTCATGAGCGCACCTACCGCCGGCCGTATCCGGCTATCCGACCCGTCCGAGCTGATCGCCGCTGTCCCGCATCTACTGGGCTTCCACCCACGCAACTCCGTGGTCTTGTTGGCACTACACGGTAAGAGTCTTGGATTGACCTTGCGGGCTGATCTGGTCGACAACGACCAGGCCGCAGTGTTAGCCGAGCAGCTGCTGCCACCGATCGCCCGGCAGCGCCCCACGGGCGTCGCGCTGATCATCGTCGGAGGTACTCCCACTCCGGCTGGCGATCCGCCACATCGCGCGTTGGTCGACGCCCTTGACAACGTACTGACCGGCGCGGGGCTCCCCGTGGTGCACGCGGCGTGGACCGGCGAGACGGCGTGCGGCGCGCCATGGCGCTGTTACGACGATCCACTCTGCGCCGGCACGGTGGCCGATCCCACGACGAGCCCGTTGGCGGCCGCCAGCGTTGCGGCCGGTGCGGTCACGTTCAGCAGCCGGGAGGAGATGGCCGAACTGGTGGCCGCGGACGATCCCACCGCACTGCAACGGCGGGCGATCCTCCTGGATGCGGCCGATGCGGAGCATCCGATGAGTGCCCGGCTGATAGCCCAGCGTCTCGCGCAGTTAAAGAAGCTGCACCGAGCAGCAGCCGGGGGAGATCTGGCGTTGAGCGACGGCGTCGTCGCCGAGGTCGCTTCCGCGCTGTGCGACCACCGGGTCCGGGACGCCTGCCTGCCGTGGTGCACGGGTGCCGGCGCGGCCGCCGCCGAACGGCTCTGGCTGGCCCTGGTTCGCGCGACTCCCGCACCGGAGCGGGCTGAACCTGCGGCACTGCTGGCGCTCACCGCGTACCTTCGCGGCGACGGCGCGCTGGCGGGCGTCTCGTTGGACGCCGCGCTGGACGCATGCCCGCATCACTCACTGTCCGGCTTGCTGCGGGCCGCACTCGACGGAGGATTGCCACCGGAGCTGCTGCGCGGTATCGCCGAAGATGCCGCCGCCTCTCTTCGGCGACCTGCGCGCCACTCCGCCAAGCGACGATCGCGACGAAAGCGGTGACTGCTGATGCGGCTGCGGGTTCAGCCGCGGCGGGCGAACTCCCATGCGTCGGCCACGATCACGGCCAGGTCAGCGCGTTCGGGTTTCCAACCCAATTCGCAGTGCGCTCGATCGCTGGAGGCGATCAGCACCGCCGGGTCACCCGGTCGGCGTGGCGCGCACTGCGCCGGGATCGGGTGCCCGGTGATCTGCCGGCAGGTGTCTATCACCTGCTGTACTGAGAAGCCGGTTCCGTTACCCAAGTTATAGATGCGATGTTCACCGGGTACGGCCTGCGCGAGTGCCCGCTCATGGGCGTCGGCGAGATCGACCACGTGGATGTAGTCGCGGATACAGGTGCCATCCGGTGTGGGCCAATCCTCCCCGAAGACCCTGATCTTGTCTCGGCGACCGAGGGCGACCTGCAGTACCAACGGTATGAGGTGGCTCTCGACGGTGTGCCGCTCACCGTATCGGCCGTAGGCGCCGGCGACGTTGAAATACCGCAAGCTCACGGCCGCGATGCCATGCGCGACGGCATAGGAGCCGATGGCATGGTCGATCGCAAGCTTCGTCGCCCCATAGGGGTTCGTCGGTCGGGTGGCGGCCTCCTCGGTGATCGGCACCGAGGAGGGTTCGCCGTAGGTGGCCGCGGTCGAGGAGAAGACCAGTCGAGGAGTCCCGTGCTCGCGCATTGCCTCAAGCAGCCGCAGCGACGCCACCACGTTGCCGAACCAGTATCGCTGCGGCTTGGTCATCGATTCAGCGACCAACGAGCGAGCCGCGAAATGCAGCACACCATCGAAGCCCTCGGCCAGCACCGCGCTGGCATCCTCGACGGTGCCCTCGACCAGCCGGCAGCCGCCCGGTACAGCATCGCGGTGCCCGGTGGACAGGTCGTCCAGCACCACGACGTCGTGGCCGGCCTCGACCAGCCGTGCGGCGCAGATACTGCCGATATAGCCGGCGCCTCCGGTGACCAGCAGCCGCATCAGACTTGGCCGGATCACCGCCGACGGCCCATGACCGCGTGCGCGAGAGCGCCGCCGACCTCGACCGTGGTCCCTCGACCGGACAGCACCACCGGATGGCTCGGCCGCGCCTGAGCCGCTACCTCCACGACGTTGCCGGGCACCGCGTCGACTTTGTGTAGATCCGCCATCAGGGTCGGGTCGAGCTGCACGTGCTCGGAGATCCGTCGCACCTCCACGGTGCCGCCGCCGCGCCGGGCCACTTCATCGAGCCGGACCAGGTCGGGTTCGACCGGGCCAGCAGCCTCTCCGACCCCGAGTTCGTCGAGCCCCGGGATCGGGTTGCCGTACGGAGACATGGTGGGGTTGCCGAGCAGCGCGACCAGCTTGCGCTCCACCGCTTCGCTCATCACGTGTTCCCAGCGGCAGGCCTCAGTGTGCACCTGCTCCCACTCGAGGCCGATCACGTCGACCAGAAGAAGCTCTGCCAGCCGGTGCTTGCGCATCACCGAAGTGGCCCGGCTGCGGCCCTCCGCGGTGAGCTCGAGGTGCCGGTCGTCGGCCACCGTTAGCAGGCCGTCCCGTTCCATCCGGGCCACGGTCTGGCTGACGGTGGGCCCGCTTTGTCCGAGGCGCTCAGCGATCCGCGCCCGCAGCGGGACCACACCTTCCTCCTCGAGCTCGAAGATGGTGCGCAGGTACATCTCGGTGGTGTCGATGAGATCGTTCACACCAGTCTCCCTCGGTTGTACCTATGGTAGTGGCACGCTGGGGATATGGCGGAAACCCGTTGGCACTGACGGCACAATGGGCAGCATGCATCCGGTGATCACGCCTCGCGAGCTGGCTGTACTGCTCACTGGCCCCGACGCGCCTGCCGTGGTCGACGTCCGGTGGTCGCTCACCGGGCCGCCCGGCCGCGCCGGCTACCAGGCCGGTCACCTGCCCGGCGCGGTCTTCCTCGACGTGGACAGCGACCTGGCCGGCCCGCCCGGCCCGGATGGACGCCACCCCCTCCCGGAGCCGGCGGCGCTGCAGGCCACCCTGCGAGCGGCGGGCGTCAGCGCAACGACCCCGGTCGTCGCCTACGACGCGGCGGACAGCTCGGTGGCGGCGCGGCTGTGGTGGCTGCTGCGCTGGGCGGGACACCGTGCGGTCGCGGTCCTCGACGGGGGAATCGCGGCGTGGCGGGCCGCGGGGCTGCCGGTGACCGTCGAGGTGTCCCGGCCGCAACCGGGCACGATCACGCTGCGGCCCGGGGCAATGCCAGTACTTGACGCGGCGCAAGCTGCGGCGCTGGCCCGCGACGGCCTGCTACTCGACGCTCGAGCGGCGCCCCGTTACCGAGGCGAAACCGAGCCGGTGGACCCGCGCGCCGGCCACATCCCCGGGGCGACCAACGCGCCGTTTCCCGAGCTGACCGACGCGCAAGGGCGTTGGCTTCCGCCGACCCGGTTGCGCGAGCTCGCGCAACAGTGGGGCGTCGGCGGCGCCGAGGTCGGCGCCTATTGCGGTTCTGGGATCAACGCATGTGCGCTGGTGCTCGGACTGGAGCGGGCCGGCGTCACCACACCGCAGCGCCCGACGGCGCTCTACGCCGGATCGTGGTCGCAGTGGTGTACCAACACCGCGCGCCCGGTGGCGACGGGCCCGAATCGCGGGTAGCGGTCGGTACACCACCGCGGCCGGTAGCGTGCTGGGCCATGAGCGCTTCTCTCGCGGTCGTCGTCTGGGACGAGGCCCTCCTCGGCTATGACCTCGGGAGCTGGCATCCACTGAATCCCGTCCGGCTGGATCTCACCATCCGCCTGGCCCGTTCGCTGGGGGTGTTGGACGGGGTGCAGCCGCTGGCGCCAGTGCCGGCCACTGACGACGAGCTGCACACGGTGCACTCCGACGACTACGTCGCCGCCGTCAAGCAGGCGTCGCGGGGATATGTCGGGCACGGTTTGGGCACTCCGGACAACCCCGTCTTCCACCGCATGCACCAGGCCTCGGCGTTGGTTGCCGGTGGCTCGCTGATGGCCGCCGAAGAGATCCTCGCTGGACGGGCGGCACGGGCGGTGAACATCGCCGGCGGCCTGCACCACGCGATGCGTGACCACGCCTCGGGCTTCTGCGTCTACAACGACTGTGCGCTGGCGATCCGCCGACTGCTCGATGGTGGATTGTCCCGGGTGGCCTACGTCGACATCGACGTCCATCACGGCGACGGTGTGCAGGAGGCCTTCGCCGACGATCGTCGGGTGCTCACCATCTCGCTGCACCAGCACCCGGCGACGCTGTTTCCGGGTACCGGCAACTCCACCGACATCGGTGCCCCCGGAGCCGAAGGTTCGGCGGTCAACGTGCCGCTTCCACCGGGGACCGGCGATGACAGCTGGCTACGGGCCTTCCACGCGGTCGTGCCCGCGCTGCTGCGCGCCTTCCAGCCCGAGGTATTGGTCACCCAACACGGCGCGGACACGCACGTCGAAGACCCGCTCGCCAACCTTGCGCTGTCGGTCGACGGTCAGCGCGCCGCTCATCGTGCGCTGGCCAACCTGGCCGACACCACGGCCGGCGGCCGCTGGCTCGCCCTCGGCGGCGGCGGATACTCCCTGTTCCGGGTGGTCCCGCGGTCCTGGACACATCTGCTGGGCGTTCTACTCGATCGCGAGGTGGAGCCGAACGCAGCGGTACCGGCCGACTGGACGGCGTATGCCGCCACTGTGGCCCGCGGCACAGAGCTGCCCACCTCGATGACCGACGGCGCCGTGCCCCGTTGGACGCCCTGGGATCGCACTGGCGAGGCGGAGGTGGACCGGGCGATCCAGGAGACCCGGCGCGCCGTCTATCCGCTGCACGACTTAGACCCCGATGACCCGGAAGTGTGACTGCGGCTGCGGGAGATCCAGAGTCGGAAGGCCGGACCCCCGACGGGTCCGACCTTCCGCGGCGCGCGACAGCCCTGACTGACTTCGCGTGGTCTACGTCACACGTGGTGTGCATCACATGTTGAGGTGACAGTGCCGGTCAAGCACGGCGGCGTCAATGCCGCCATTCGAGCGGTGACTCGGAGAAGCTAGCTGGCGTATGCCCGCAGCCGCTCCGCACGCTCGCCATGGCGCAGCTTGGCCATCACCTCGCGCTCAATCTGACGCACCCGTTCGCGAGAGAGTCCAAAACGCTTTCCGATCTGGTCCAACGTGTGCGGCTGGCCGTCGTCGAGGCCATAGCGCAGCCGGATGACCTTCTGCTCGCGCTCTTCGAGAGTGCCCAGCACCCGGCGTAGGTCGTCCTGCAGCAATCCGGAGATCACCACGGACTCGGCGTCGGTGGCCTCGGCATCCTCGATGAAGTCACCCAGCGGTGCTTCCTCTTCGGCGCCGACCGGCATGTCCAGGCTTACCGGATCCCGGGAATAGTCGAGCAGGTCGGCCACTTTCTCCACCGGGATACCGGATTCCTCGGCGAGTTCCTGGTGCGTCGCCTCCCGCCCGCGCTGCTGGTGCAGGTCGCGTTTGATCCGGGCCAGCTTGTTCACCTGTTCCACTAGATGGACCGGAAGCCGGATGGTGCGTCCCTGGTCGGCCATGCCACGAGTGATGGCTTGCCGGATCCACCAGGTGGCGTAGGTGGAGAACTTGAAGCCCTTGGTGTAGTCGAACTTCTCCACCGCACGGATCAGGCCCAGGTTGCCCTCCTGGATCAGGTCCAGTAGCGGCATGCCGCGGCCGGTGTAGCGCTTGGCCAGCGACACCACCAGCCGCAGGTTGGCCTCCAGCAAGTGGTCCTTAGCTTTGTGACCGTCACTGACCAGCCGGAGGAGATCGGCGCGCCGGCTGGGCGACAGCCGCGTCGCGGTATCCAAGGTGTGGCGTGCGAACACGCCGGCCTCGATCCGCTTGGCAAGCTCAACCTCCTGCTGGGCGCTGAGCAGCGCGGTGCGCCCGATTCCGTTGAGGTAAACCCGCACCAAGTCGGCCGCTGGGCTCTGGGCGTCAAGGTCAGCCTCGAGCATGGGGTCCGGTTCGACGAAAATCTGCGCGGCGGTCATCAGGTTCCTTCCTGCGGCGGATCCTCGTGCCGACTCCGGTGCGTGCGGTGAATCGGCGCGCAACGTTGCACCAGTCTGGCCATCGAGTACCCGCGGCGATGACTTTTACAACGTCGGGAGCCCGGATTCCGTTCCCGGACTCTCACTCGGTTGACGAACGAGTACCCGGCGAAGTGCCCGATGCGGCGGACCCTCAGAGACTTCTCAGGGTTGGTCGCCGGTTAAGGGAGGTATAGCCCGGTTGGTAGCTGTCCGACGGCGTCACACGTCGATCAATAGGGTGAACGGGCCGTCGGCCACGCTTCGTACAACCATTGTCGCGCCGAAGCGGCCGGTGGCCACAGCGGTCCCCCGGGCCCGGAGCCGGGCGACGACTTCCTCGACCAACGGTGCGGCGTGCGCCGGGTGGGCGGCTGCGGTGAACGAGGGGCGCCTACCCTTGCGCGTCGCACCGTAGAGGGTGAACTGACTGATCAGCAGCACCCCCGCGCCGGTATCGGCGACGGAGCGTTCGTCGCGCAAGATCCGCAGCTCGTGTAGCTTCCGCGCCATTGTCTCGGCCTGCGCGGGACCGTCGTCGTGGGTCACCGCGAGCAACACCAGCAACCCGGGCGCGTCGAGTTCACCGACCAACTGGTCGTCCACCAGAACCGCTGCCTTGAGCACTCGGCTCGCTACTGCCCGCACGGCGATGCATCCTGCCAGCCGAACAGGTCGCCTATGGTGTTCGCAGGCACTGAAGTAGCGCCGAGGTGGAGGTGGTCTCCGTGAAGCCGTCTAATTCGTCGAACCCGCCGAACCCGCCGAACCCGTCGACCGATGATCCATTCGGTGAGCTACGCCAAGACGCGGCTGACGTCGCCTCGTCCCTGCGGTCGCTGTTCGGTATGGACTCCGCGATGGCCGATCTCGACCCCGCTGGGTTCGGACAGGCCCTGGGCAGGCTCGCGATGTCGGTAGCGAGCGACCCGCCAGCGCTGTCCCGGTCGGCGATGGAGTACGGCATGCGCAGCGTGCAAGCCGCCGTCACCGCGACGCTGCGCAGCATGGGACTGGACCAGCAAGGGCCTGTTGAGCCGACCCAGGATGCCCGGTTCGCCGATCCGGCCTGGACCACCAACCCGCTGTTCTACCTGCTGCGACAGCAACACGCGCTACTGGAAGGCTTCCTGCAGGACCTGCTGGAAGGAGCCGAGCTGGACGAGGTCACCCGGCGCAAGGCCGATTTCGCGCTTCGCCAAGCGCTCGACGCCGCCGCGCCGACCAACTGGCTGCTGACCAACCCAGCGGCGTTGAAAAAGGCGTTCGACACTGGTGGTCTGAGCCTGTTACGCGGCGCCAGCAACGCGCTCCATGACATGGTGACCAATAACGGCATGCCCCGCCAGGTCACCCCGGGACAGTTCCGTCCCGGCCACGAGCTGGCCGCCACGCCGGGCTCAGTGGTGTTCCGGAACCGGTTGATGGAACTGATCCAGTACGAACCGCAGACCAAGACGGTGCACGCGGTTCCGCTGCTGTTCAGCCCGCCGTGGATCAACAAGTACTACATCATGGATCTTGCACCCGGAAAGAGCCTGGTGGAGTGGGCGGTGCAACACGGACATACCTGCTTCATGATCAGCTACCGGAATCCGGATGAGACGCTGGCCGACCTGACGATGACCGATTACCTACGGGAGGGACTGCTCGCCGCACTGGAGGTCGTCGAGGAGATCACCGGTACCCAGCAGACCAACCTGATCGGGCTGTGCCTCGGCGGCACCATGGCGACGGGACTGCTCGCCTGGCTCGCCGGCCGTGGCGAGGACCGGGTCCGCTCGCTGACCGTGCTGAACACCTTGCTGGACTACACCGTGCCTGGCCAGCTCGGCGTGTTCACCGACGAGACTGCGGTCCAGCGGCTGGAGCAGGTGATGGATCGCAAGGGCTACCTGCCCGCGGACAGCATGGCCACCACGTTCAACCTGCTGCGCGGCCGCGATCTGGTGTGGAACTACGTGGTCAACGATTGGCTGCTGGGAAAGGATCCGGCGCCATTCGATATCCTGAGCTGGAATTCCGACTCCACCCGGATGCCCGCGGCCATGCACATCGAGTACCTCCGGTCCTTATATGTAGAGAACCGGCTGGCGAAAGGTGAGCTCGAATTGGCGGGGGAGAAGCTGGATCTCACCCGAATCAGCCAGGACAGCTATTTCGTGTCCGCCGAGCGGGATCACATTGCGCTATGGAAGGCGGTCTACGCGGGTGCCCGTCTCATCGGCGGCACTGTGCGGTTCATGCTGTCCAATTCCGGGCACATCGCCGGTGTGGTCAACCCACCGAACCCGAAGTCCAAACACTGGGTTGGTTCGGCGAAGACATTACCGGCGGATCCGGAGTCCTGGCGCCAGCAGGCCACCGAGGTCGCCAAGTCGTGGTGGGAGGACTGGACGCCGTGGATTGCCAAGCGGGCCGGACGGCGGCAGGCTCCACCTCCGATGGGCAGCACCATGCACCCACCGTTGGAAGCCGCTCCGGGCAGTTACGTGTGCGAGAAGTGAGAGTCTGCGCCGCACGGCTGCGCCGTAAGCGGGATGATGTGAGTCATGGCGAGTGCAAGTGACGACGGCACCGCCCCCGATCCCTGGCATGCCCAGCTAGGGGCATTGGGAGCGTTCATTCGAGCCCAGCGGCAGCTGGCCGACCTGTCGCTGCGGGAAATGGCAGCCTTGACGCGGATTTCCAACGCCTACCTCAGCCAGGTCGAGCGCGGTCTACACCAGCCCTCGCTGACGGTGTTGCGGGCCATCGCGGACGCGCTCGGGTTGACCACCGACCAGCTGCTGGCAAAGGCCGGCTGGACCAAAGCTGTGGCTGACGATGTCCCCGCAGGTCAACAGGCCAGTACCGAGGCGAGCATCCGTAGCGACCCGCGCCTCACCGAGGCCCAGCGCGAAGCACTGCTCGGGGTGTACCGGAGCTTCATCGAGGGTAGAAGTAGTCGTAGCGGCGGGTGAGCTCGCCGAAACGGCGTTGCTTGACATACTTATCAAACGTGCGTACTTTGGTGATCGTATCCGATGACTAGGAAAGGGATCACGATGACCACGTCGCAGGAGACCATGGTCGAAGCCGCCCGTCGCGGCCAGGAAGCCATCACCAGCGCGCTGCAGATCTGGACGGACAGTGTGCAGAGGTTCGTCCCCGTTTCGGACACCAAGTTGCGCGGAGCCGTCGAGGCCGTGGACAGCATGTTCGACTTCGCCGAGCAGATGCTGGTGACCCAGCGGGAGTTCACCAAGAGCATGCTGGCCGCCACTGCGTCGGCTGCCACCAAGGCTGCCTCTGCTACGAAAGAGGCCGCGGTGGAGATGAAGGACGTCGCCAAGGACACCCAAGAGGGCCCCAACGGCCGTCCAATGGCCAGGCGCTCAGGCTCGGTTGCGGATGCGGACGCCACCTCGAAGAAGTAGCGAAACCATGCGCCGGGTGCCGTCCGGTAGCGAACCACCCAGCCCTGGGGTCCCGACAAGGGAACTCCAGGGTAGGTGCGCATGCTGCGGCAGCCATTCGGGGGACTCGCTGTCCGATACCTCCGGTGCCCTCGCCAGGCGGCGCCACCGGCTCCTACGATGACCTGACACGGTGATCAGCCGATCGAGTGGTCCACTCGATCGGCTCGAACGCACCTGCAGGAGGGGTCGATGTCGTCTATCGGGTTGCTGAGCGGGTCTGCCGACCGAGCGCAACGGCTTGCTCAACTTCTCAAGGACGCAGGCGCCGACCCTGTGATCATCACCGATCCCGCGGCGCTGCCGGGTGAGCCGAGCAGTGATGGCCTTGACTTCTACATCCAGCTGCCGATCACCATCCATCCCGATGGGGACACCGCCGTTGCGCGCGTCGGCTCGTTTCTTTCCGCGGGCCTGCTGGCCCGGTTCAGCGCGGTTGATCGAGTGCTTCCGGTGCTGGCGCCTGGTGCGACCGTGGTGTTGGTGTCCGGCAATACCCCGGATGAGTTGTCGTTGCCCGACGACCAGCAGTCCCGGCTGGCCCTGCTGCATTTGCTGGCGCACGCCACCCGGGCTGAGCTCGCCACCAAACATGTGGCGGTGAAGGTGGTCAGCAGCCGCCGCAGCGACCAGGAGATCGTGCACTATGCATTGGGTGGCGACGAGGATGCGCAGACGCAGCGTAACCCTCAGGAACGGTCCGGCGCGGCCACCGCCTACCAGGACTGGCGCACAGAAGTGATGGGCCTGGTCGGCATCGACATCTGATCGGTGCGCGCCGGGCAGTGCGGCAGTGCGGCTGGTGAGGAGTAGGGTCGGGGACGTATTCATCGGTGCCGAGGAGGTCTTGGTGAGCTTGATGTTGAGCCAGGACGCATCGGCAGATTCGTTGCTGGAGCGGGATCCGCTGGCGTTGCTGCTCGCGATGCTCCTAGACCAACAAGTGCCCATGGAGCGAGCCTTTGCAGCCCCCTATGAACTTCAACAGCGCCTCGGGCACGACCTCGACGTCCAGGAGCTGGCCGACTACGACGCTGTTGCGCTAGCGGATTTGTTCGCGCGGCCGCCGGCCCTGCACCGGTACCCCAAGGCGATGGCTGGACGGGTGCAGGATCTCTGTCGGGGCTTGGTCAAGCACTACGACGGTGATGTGACGGGGCTGTGGCGCGATGTCTCAGAGGCGTCGGAGCTGTTCGACCGGTTGGTCGCGCTACCTGGCTTCGGCACGTACAAGGCGCAGATCTTCGTGGCCCTACTCGGCAAGCAGCGCGACGTGCGGCCGCACGGCTGGCGGGAGGCGGCCGGCGCCTTCGGGGATGAGGGTGTCTATCGGTCGGTCGCCGACGTGACCGACGCCGAATCGCTGGCCAAGGTTCGAGATTACAAGCAGCTGGTCAAGGCAGCCGCAAGAGCCAAAAAGTAGGAGGCTTGAGTATCAGATCGGGACGTGAGGACGCGCGGGATCAATCTGAGCACGGCCGCCGACGAGGTGATGCCGCGGTTCTCATCACGGCGGCTGAACCGTGCTACGCCGAGCAGTTCGCTGCCAGACGGCGCAAGTATGCGATTCTGATGTCGGCCCGTATACCGTGCCTGATCCTTGCCGGTGTCTTCTACCGGACCTGGTGGCTCGCGCTGGCCTTCGTCGTGCTTTCGGTGCCACTGCCCTGGATGGCGGTGCTTGTCGCCAATGACCGTGCGCCCCGCAAGTCCGAGCAGGTCAATAGCCTGGGCCAGGGTCTGGAGCAGGGTGATCTTCGTGGCCGTGAGCTGGAGAGCGGCGAACACCCCGTGGTGGAGGGCTGAAAACCGCTCGTGAGTGGCATTGGGTGCCATAACACTGTTTGCCACTCACGAGTGGCATCATGAGACGGTGAGCACGCCGACCCAAACGTTGCCCGATGTCGATACCCGCCCCGAGGGAACCGATGGCACCGGCCACGACACGCCCAAGATGTTCCACTACGTGCGCAAGAACAAGATCACCGAGAGTGCGGTGATGGGCACGCAGGTAGTCGCCCTATGTGGCGAGGTGTTCCCGGTGACGCGTGCCGCCAAGCCGGGTTCCCCGGTATGCCCGCAGTGTAAGGAGATCTTCGAGTCGCTACCCCCGGGCGGCAACGCCGGCTGACCGATCACATCGCGCTGCGCGGAGGCGCGGTGGATGCCATGGTGTCGGCTGCCCCGGTTCAGCACCAGGGGCAGTCTTCGGTTCCCCGGCGAAGCCAGCGGTAGGGTCGGCGATGCGGCTGGTCGAGCGGTACGCGACTCTCGTGGTCCGCCTACGCTGGCTGGTGCTGCCCGTCGTGGGCGCGATCTTGTGGGCGGCCCTGACCATGCTGCCCAGTGTGGCGGCCACCGGCGGTGGGCTCTCCGGCGTGATCGGCTCCGGTGAACCGGCGATCCAGGCACAGATTGCCGCGGTACAGCGTTTCGGCCTGCCGCTGCTCAGCGGAACCGCTGTGGTGCAGCGCGATCCCGGCGGCTTGGACCCGCAGGCCGTCCGGCGGGCCGTATTGCGTGCTCTCCAAGTCGACCAGCGCACCCTGGAGACCGGCCGTGAGCCCGGTCAGGACCTGCTGGGGGCACTGCCGCTGATCAATGCCCCGCAGCTGGTACCCGGCGCGCGCGAGCAGAACACCACCATCGTGACCTACTTGTTCGCCGACCCGACGCTCGGGCTCAGCGGGCAGGACCGGGTGGCTCGGACTTACACGGCACAGATCGACCAACCAGCTGACGCGCTGGTCGGGATCGCCGGGACGATCCAGAACCAGGCCGAGGAGAGGAAGATCCTCGAAAGCAGGCTGCCACTGGTGGAGGCCGCCACCTTGGCGGCGATCGCCCTCATCGTCGGGCTGACCTTCCGCTCGGTGGTCGCACCGTTGGTCACGCTCATCACCGCCGGCATCGGCTACCTGCTGGCTGACCGGGTCATTGGAGCTCTGGCCGGGGCCGCTGGATTGATTGTTCCGGTGGAGATTGAACCGATCGTGATCGCCCTGATGTTGGGAATCACCACGGACTACAGCATCTTCTTCCTATCCGGTGTGCGACGACGGTTGCGGGCCGGACAGGCCAACCCAGCGGCCACCACCGAGGCCGTCAGCGAGTACCTCAGCATCGTGTTGACGGCTGGTCTGACAGTGGCGGCCGGTGTCGCTGCGCTGGTGGTCGCGAAGTCCACGCTATTCCATGCCTTCGGGCCCGGCCTTGCGGTCACCGTGCTCGTCGGGGTCGCGGTGGCCGTGGTCTTGGTGCCCGCGATGCTGGCCGTACTGGGTCGGTGGGCGTTCTGGCCCTACGGTCTCGCTGCGCAGACACCGTCCGGGGTGGGACGTGCGGCGATATCTGAACGTATCGACGCCAATGATCCGGCGGCCGCGGCGCCGAGTCGGGTGGTTCGACTGCTGCGCCATCGCGGGGTCGCCGCGGTGGTCGCGGCCTTGGTCATCGCGGTACTCCTGGTGGCAGGCAGTCCCGTGACCGGATTGCGCACCGCGGTATCGCCGGTGGCCGCGCTGCCGGCGGGTAACCCGGCGCGCGAGGCAGCAGCAGCGGCCTCCGCCGGGTTCACTGCGGGCATCCTGTCCCCGACCGGGATCATCGTGTCCGCCCCTGGCATCACCGACCGCCGCGAGGCGCTGACGACACTTGTCAGCCAGCTACATCATCAGCCCGGCGTGGAAATCGTGCTCGGTCCGAATATCGCGTTGCCGGTCCAGCGGCTGCCGGAGCAGTTGGGAGGGGTGTTTCTCGCCCCGGACGGCGGCGCTGCCCGCATGCTCGTCGTGTTCGACAGCGATCCGCTGGGTGCCACCGCCGTGGGGCACCTGCACGAGCTGCGTGACGCGATGCCCGCACTGCTCACGAGAGCTGGCTTGGCTGGAGCGCAGGTGTCCTACATCGGTGATACCGCGATCGGAATGTCGCTGGTGGATCAAGCCAGCGCCGATTTGGTCCGGGTGGCGGTCGCGGTGGGACTGGTCAACCTGCTGCTGCTCGCGCTGTTCCTCCGCGCCCTCGTCGCCCCGCTGTACCTACTGGCCAGCAGCGTGCTCGCGGTCGGCGCGGCGCTTGGGCTGACCGTGGCGTTGTTCCAGGGGCCGCTCGGGCAGGACGGTCTGGTGTTCTACATCCCGTTCGCGGCTGGCGTGCTACTCGTTTCCCTTGGCAGCGACTACACGATCTTCAGCGTGGGCTACGTCTGGGATGAGGCCCGCCGTAGGCCACTGCGCCAAGCGCTCGCGGTGGCGGTGCCGCGCTCGACCCGGGCGATCACTGCCGCGGGAATGACGCTTGCGGCGAGCTTCGCATTGGCCGCGCTCATCCCGCTGGCGCCGTTTTACGAGCTCGCCTTCGCGATGGCGGCCGGCGTGCTGATCGACGCCTTCGTGGTCCGGTCGGTGCTGGTGCCCGCGCTGATCTCGGTGGTGGGCCGGGCCAGCGGGTGGCCCGGAAAGAGGTTGGTGAAGCCACCGCTGAGCCTGGGTGGCGAGCGCAATCTGCCACCACCCGGTTAATCCGTCCAGACCTGGCGGGGACCGTCATCGGCGGCGGGGCGGGTGGCCTCCCAGACTCGGCGCCACGGGGCCACCTCGTTGTCCTGGGGGAGCGGCTGGCCGGACGCGGTGCTGGGCAGCGCGCTGCGCGATCCGGTAGGCAGCGCCAGCGAGTCGTCGGCAGCCGCTCGCATGGCGCCATACCAGCCAAGATCGTCTTCGGCCCACAGCGTGGCCACCGCGCGCACCAGCCTGATGCGGAATTCGGGCACGGTCTCATCGGCTTCGATGCGCAGCGGTCGGCCGATCCGGACGCACACCCGCGGTCGACCCGGCTGCGGCCAGCGCCGACCGCGGGGCATCGCGGCGAACGTGCCACGCAGCGCGATCGGCACCGCCGGTATCCCCTTCATCGAGCACAGTTGCGCGGCACCCAGCTTGAACCCGGTGAGCCAGCCGTCCACCGTGCGGCTGCCCTCCGGGTAGAGCAGCAGGCTCCAGCCGCCGTCGACCAACTCGGCAGCCAGGCTGCGGCCCCGTCGCGCGCGCCGCTCCACAGGGAAGGCGTTGAACAGCAACGTGGTGGCCGCGGCGACGGTCCGAGAGTCGAAGAAGTAATCAGCGGCGGCCCCGACCGCGAGCTTCTTGGTGATCCGCGGTGGCAGCGCGCCCAGGATCAACGGAGTATCCAGGTGGCTGGAGTGGTTGGCGACGAAGACTGCCGGGCCACGGACGCTGTCGAGATATTCGCGGCCGTGCACCACCGGCCGGGTCTGGCTCCAGATCACCGGCTTGAGCATCGCCTGCTGCAGGGCGCTGCGCAGCGCCCCGGCCGCGGCAGTCCGGGCCCACGCGGTAGGGAAGTCGTCGCCATTGTCGGGCTGTTCCCAGCGCTGCGCCGACCGGGGCACCCGCGACCGGCCCCGCCAGTCCCGGCCGTGGCGCAGCAGCCGAAGATCGTCGCGTAGGCCACTCATCGCACGTCTGCCAGCACCATCGGCGGGGCGTGTAAGTAGCTGATCTCCGGGTTGGCGCCGACGGCGTCTCGGGCCAGCTCGAGTGCGTCAGCCAAACTGGACGCGGCCCGGAATCCCAGCCGCGCTGTGGTCGACCGGTTGCCACCGACGAAGATCACGTCGGCCAGATGCTGCATCGCGTGCGCGCCCCAGTACCACATGTAGAACGGGTGTACACCGTGGTAGGCGTAACTGGTTCGGTACAAATGCGTATACCACGGATCGGTAGCAAACTGCTTCTCATACTTGGTTTCCAGCATCACCGGGTCGGTGGTCTCGGCGAGCAGATCGTAGAAATCGATGTAGCTGGGGTGGTGCACTGGATGGAACTCGTGCGGCATCGGGTGGTAAAAGATCGCCACTCCGCCTTCACGCACGATCGGCTTGCCGCGGTAGAGATTGAAGAAGTAACCGAGGCCTAGGGACATCACCAGGATCGGGTTCATGATCGAGTTCACGTTGTACGGGCAGATGTAGGGCAAGCCGAAAATCGCCACGTCGGCTTGCCCTTGCACCTCGGTGAGCTGCTGGCGGTGCACGCCGGCCAGGGTGTGCGGGTGCACCTGGCTCGGTGCCCCGGCGTGCACCCCGGTGACACCGTACGGCGCCTCGGTGGCCTGCCAGATCCGCCGTCGCAGCTTCCCGGTGGCCAGGTCGTTGCTTCGCTTGACCGCCAGGTAACTGGCTTGGTCGGTGAGGTTCCACTCCCACTCGCGACGCATGAGGAAACGCAGCGCCGTGGGGAACGGTTCGTTGTTCAGTGTTGTCTCGATGGTGAATACCGGGACCTGCCCGCCGATGACGTCGGCCATCCGGTCGTAGGACTGGTGCATCGCCGAATGAGGGGGATCGTTGAACGAGCGCGAATGCCGCAAGGTGTGCACATTGTGGTGGTGGCGCAGGCTGGCATAGCTGGCCAATCCCACCGCCACCGACTTCGAGCCGCCGTTCATCGCGGTGAGGGTGATGTTGACGTAGACGATCAAGTCACTTTCGGCGGCCCGGCGGTTGATCTCCACGTCCTCGCCATGCGGGGTGGTGCCCAGATGCGCGAGATCGTCCGGATCCTCGGCGTCGTGATTGCGCAGGTGGTCCGGATGAAAGGCGCGGAACACCCGCTCGCCGACGGTGCGCTTGAGTTCCGCCGGAGTCATCCGCCGGTGCAGCGAGTTCGCGGCGATGAGTTCGACGTCGTCCACCCCGGCGGCGGCGGCCAGCTCAAGGACCTGCTCGATCACCCGCTGCCGGACGTCCGGTGTACGCATCTGTGGCAGCGGCAGGGACAGATCGTCGAAGACGATCGTCAGCCGCATCCCGCGCCGGAGCAACTGCGGCAGCGGGTCACTGCCGTGTGGATGCAGCAGGGCGTGGTGGATCGCGCCCTCGAGGTCGACGATGCCCGGCAGCGACTCCGGCGGGTAGATCACCCGGCTGCCCAGAGGCAGGCGCTCCAGCCGGAACCCCTCGCCTTCGTGCATCAGCAGCGGCGGAGTCCGCTCGTCGACGTCGAGCACGAAACCTGGTCTGCCCACACTCTCACCTGCTCCTGTCCGCCAGCGCCACGCTTACCACTGACTCTTAACGCTGACTGCCTCTTATCCTCGACCGGGGGCGAAGACGACCTTGATGGTGCCCAGCCGGCCGGCCGCAGCCGCGTGATCAAGCGCGTCGCGCCATTGTTCCAGCGGATACTTCGTGTCAACGTAACCGTTCAACGCCGCTGATGCCGCCAGGGCGATGGCCGCCGGGAAATCACCCTCACTCGGCTCTTCCCCTGTCGCCGAGGCGTAGGCCCCGACGAGGTGCAGCTCGCGATACCACAGTGGGGTGAGATCCACTCCACCCGCGGGCATTCCGGAGGCCACCACCGTGCCCCCGGCCCGCAGGGACCGCAGCGCCGTGTTCAAACCCGAGGTACCCCCGGTGCACTCGAAGGCCAGGGCCATCCCGCCGAGCAGGTAGCCGTCGCCGAGTTCGGGCTCGACCAGCAGCGCGCCGCTGCTGCGGCGCAACGTCCGTGCGGTGCTGTCGGTGCCGATGACCTGAGTGGCGCCCAGCTCGCGGGCCCGGTCGGCTTGGTGACGGTGTTTGGCGATCACGTGAATCTCGCCGGCCGCGGTGAGCTTGCGCAGCGCGAGCAGCGTGAGCAGGCCCACCGTGCCCGCGCCGATCACCAGCACCGAGGCGCCGGGACTGACCGGTACCCGGCGCACCGCGTGTACCGCGCAGGCCAATGGCTCCAGCAGGACGGCAATCTCGTCGGGTAGCGAGTCCGGCACCGGGTGCAGTTGGCTAGCATGGGCGATCATCCGGCGGCTCCAACCACCTCCGGTGTCGGCGCAGAAGCCGGTCTGTAGCCCAGCAGCCAGCCGTCCGGTGGTGATGTGGTCGCAACGACTGGTATGCCCGGCGAGGCAAGCCCGGCAGGACGCCACGCCGCGCGCCGCGCATCGCAGTACCGGATCGATCACTACCCGGCTGCCCCGGGGTAGCCCGGGCAGCTCGTCGAGGGT
>DASUII010000075.1:0-14631 GCA_036279835.1 Pseudonocardiaceae bacterium | reverse complement strand
CCTGGCCATGAGTGATCTCCTTGACAGTGACATTGCGTTCAGTATGATAAACGCGCATCACTTATGGTGTATACGAGGCTGCGTGGGACGAGCCCCATCGTAAACGCCGGAAGAAGGGTTATCCGTGCCGCGCAAGACGGTGATCATTGGTGGGGGGGCCGCCGGTCTGGGCGCCGCCGGTGGTGTGAAGGCGGCCGATCCGGGGGCCGACGTCGTCGTCTACACAGAATACGAGGATGTCGCTTACAGCCCCTGCGGCATCCCCTATGTGCACGGCAAGGAGATCCCCGACTTCGAGCGGCTGTTCCTGGCCGGCAAGCAGACCTACATCGACGCCGGCATCGATGTGCACTACACCACCGCTGTCACCGCGCTGGACACCGCGCACAAGGTGGTCACGGTTGTTGGCGAGGGTCAGGTCTCCTACGACACCCTGGTCGTGGCCACCGGCTTCAACTATGCCGATCCTGGGGTGCCGGGCGGCGACCTTGCGGGCCTGTACTACGTCAAGAATATTCGCCGGGCCATGGAGTGGGACAAGATTCTCGACTCGGTGAAAAAGGCCGTCGTAGTCGACGCCTCGCCGCTCGGGGTGGAGATGGTCACCGCGCTCGCCCAGCGCGGCATCGAGACTCACCTGGTTGACCCATACCCGTGGCCGCTGGCTGAGATGGTCGACCCGGACATCATGGCGCCGGTCGAGGAGTCGTGGGGCGAGCTAGGCGTCGTCGCGCACTACAACAGCACGTTGGAGGCTTTCCTCGGCGACCACAGCGGCCACGTCCGTGCGGTGCGGACCTCGGAGGGTGAGTTGGACGCCGAGATCGTCGTGGTGTGCACCCACAAGGAGCCGAACAACACCCTTGCCACGAAAGCCGGCCTGAAGCTCGGCTCGACCGGCGGCGTGATCGTCGACTCACGGATGTCCACCTCGGCGCCCGACGCCTTCGCCGCCGGCGACTGCGTCGAGATCCCGCACGGGCTGACCCGGGTTCCGCTGCAGGGACTGACCGGCAGCCACGCATACGCTCAGGGCAAGGTCGCTGGTGCCAACGCCGGCGGCGGTAACCGAGCTTACCGCGCGGTGTACGTGCCGTGGGGTACCCCGGCTGGCAAGTGGGTGATCGGGGGTGCCTCCTTCGGCGAGACCACTGCCACCGCGTTGGGCATCCCGTACGTGGTGGGGACCGCTCAGGGCATTTCGAGGGCCCGGTACTACCCGGGCGTCAAGCCGGTCAAGGTCAAGCTGCTCGCCGAGCCGGGCAGCCTGCGGCTGATCGGCGCCCAGATGGTCGGCCAAGAGGGAATCAAAGAGCGAGCTGACTTCCTCGCGATGGCGGTCAAGTTCGGCTTCACCCTGGGCGACCTCGCGACGATGGAGAACGTCTACTCGCCGGCGATCGGGGCGCTCAACGAGCCCATCGTCCTGGCCGCACAGAAGGCCCTCGACTCACTCAAGAAGCGCTGACATGTCGTTCTTCCAGTGGCTACGCCGCAACTCCGAGCATTACCTGATGATCGCGGCGCACGAGCAAGTGGCGCATCAGTACGCCGCGCGGGCCCCGCGCCCGCCGCGCGGTCTCAAGGAGTTGTTCTGGCTGCGCCTGTTCGTCCCCATTTACCGAGCGCTGCCCTGGCTGGTGCGCCAGCGGATCATGCAGTCCATGCCGGGCAGCCACCGCCAACAATGGGCGCCGCCTCCCCGGACGCAGAATCCGGCGGTGTGATCGCGAGATCCGCGCAAAGAAAAATAACCCCGATAATGAAAGGAAGTCTCCCGGTGGCACAGATCGTGGGCGAAAGGGTTAGCAAGGGCGACGCGATCGTCGACTACGAGGAAAAAGTATTCGAGGACATTCAGGCCGAGCCGGGCGAGAAGGCGTACATCCTCATGCACACGGTGCCATTCGAGGGCTCGGTAGGTCTGGTCAATATGCTGACGGCGACCCGGATCAACCGCAAGGGGTTCGACACGCATCTGGTGCTTTACGGCCCGGGATCACTGATGGCGGCGGCTACCCGCGGCTATCCGAAGGTCGGCGATGAGCCGTTCCCCGGTGCGCTGAGCTATAACAAGCAGCTGCAGACGTTCATGAACGAGGGCGGGCACGTCTACGCCTGCCGGTTCTCGGCCGCCGCGCTCTACGGCATGCGCGAGATCGACATGATGGAGGGCGTGAAGCCCATCAACCCGCTCGATGTCCTGGATTCGGTGCTGACGGCCCGCCGGCAGAATGCGCTGATCATGCAGACTTGGACCGTCTGAACCCTGGTGAGTGCGTAACAGTGTTAGGACACTGTTACGCACTCACCAGCACCGGAGGTGCATCATCGTGAACCGGATCGCGGACCTGGGCGGCGCCGAAGGCTGGGGCCGGGTTACGACGCCGACCGCGGACGAACCTGTCTTCGCGCAGGAGTGGGAGAGTCGGGCGTTCGCGTTGGCCCTGCTGTCGATGGGCCGAATCTCCGGGCGCAACCTTGATGCGTTCAGGCACGCGCTGGAACGCCTGGAGCGCCCCGAATACTTCGACGACACCTACTACGGGCGGTGGCTGCATGCGGCCGAGCTGATGCTCGTCGAGAGCGCGATTCTTGCCCCCGGCGCGGTGGAGGCTCGGGCCCGCAAGCTGCGCGGTGAGGACGTCGATGAGCCACCGGTGCCCGAGCCGAGCAAGCCTGATTACGCGCCGACCGCCGCGGGCTCGCTGCGCACCGTGGAGGACGCACCGCGTTTCGCCGTCGGTGAGCAGGTGCGCGCCAAAGACCTGGAGCCGAAAGGCCACACCCGGTTACCGCACTACCTGCGTGGGCATTGCGGCACCATAGAGATGATCCAGCCCGCGGCGCTGCTGCCGGACACCCACGCCCACTTCCTCGGCGAGAACGCGCAACACGTCTACACCGTGCGTTTCGACTCCCGCGAGCTGTGGGGAGCCGATGCCCGGCCCTTCGCGCTGACCAGCGAGCTGTACGAGAGCTACCTGGAGCCCGTGTCATGAGTGAGACGACCCCTGTCGACCGGCTGCCGATCGAGCTGCGCACCGAGGCGCTGGAGCAGCTGCTCACCGAGCGCGGGCTGGTCGACCCGTCGGTGATGGACAAGTTCATCCAGACCTACGAGACATCGGTCGGGCCGATGAACGGCGCCAAGGTGATCGCCAAGGCGTGGACCGACCCGGAGTACCGCGAGCGACTACTCGCCAACGGCACTGCTGCGATCGCCGAGCTCGGCTTTAAGGGGCCGCAGGGCGAGCACATCGTGGTCGTAGAAAACACCCCGCAGCGGCACAACGTAATCGTCTGCACGCTGTGCTCGTGCTACCCGTGGCCGGTGCTGGGATTGCCGCCGAGCTGGTACAAGGACCCGGCTTACCGCGCCCGGGTCGTGCGCGAGCCGCGGGTGGTGCTGGCCGAGATGGGCCTCGAACTGCCCCCCGAGACCGAGATCGTGGTCCGGGATTCCAGCTCCGAGGTGCGCTGGCTGGTGCTGCCGGAGCGGCCGGCCGGCACCGAGGACCTGTCTGAGGAAGACCTGGCAGGGCTGATCACCCGCGACGCCATGGTGGGCGTGGCGAAGGTCGCAGCGCTATGACGGCGGCCGCGCCGCTGGATACCGCGGGTCCCGCAGCACCGCCGCGCAGCAACGGCGAGTTGGTCTTCGCCGAGCCGTGGGAGAGCCGAGCGTTCGGCCTGGCCGTCACCCTCTACGATGCCGGCGCGTTCGAATGGGAGCAGTTCCAGGCCGCGCTGGTCGCGCAGATCGCTGCGTGGGAGCGTGCGCACCCGTCGGGGGAGCGCTTCAGCTACTATCGCTGCTGGCTCGGCGCGCTGGAGTCCGTACTCGTGGACGCCGGGATGGTCGGCCCGACCGACATCACCGACCTGGCCGCTGTACTCGCTGCCCGTCCTCCCGGCCACGACCACGCCTAGGACGAACCACTTACGTCCTCTGACCTGACTCGACTTGCCCTGATCGTGGTACCGCTCCGGGCAAGCCGGCGCACTTCGGCGTAGACCTCCAGGTGCCGCCGGGCGCTCGCTTGCCAGGTGAACCGCGGCAGCAGGGTTCGGCCACCGGCCCGCAGCCGGTCGCGCAGCGCGCTGTCGGTGACTAGCTCGCGCATGGCGCCGGCCAGGCTGGCGGCGTCGGCAACCCTGGGCAGTAGCGCGTCGACGTGGTCGGTGAGGTACTCGCGGAAGACCGGCAGGTCGGTGGCGATCACCGGCAGGTCTTGGCTCATCGCTTCCAGCACCGCGAGTCCCCAGCCCTCCTTGACCGACGGAAAGGCCAGCGCGTCGGCGCTCTGATACCACCCGGCGAGCTCCGCGTCATCGACGGTGCCGAGCAGCACCACGTCGCGCCCGAGCGCGAGCCCGAGCCCGGGCAGCGAGTCCAGCGCAGCGTCCCGGTAGGCGGCGTAGTCCTGAAAGCTATGCCCGCCAACAATCGCCAGCACCACGGGCGTGGTCAGCTCCCGCCGCAGCCGTCCCAACGCTTCGAAGAGGTAGACGCTGCCCTTACGCGGCTCCACACCGCCGACAGCGAGGAACAGAAATGTGCGCTCGTCGGTGATCCCGATCCGGGCCCGCAGCTCGGCGCCCGAAGCCGGCGGTATTCGCGAGAAGCGCTCAAGGTCCACCCCGTTAGGCACGACCACCGGCTCGACGCCGTAGTCCGCGCGCAGAATCCGGCGCCACTGCTCGCTGACCACGAGCACCTGGTCGGGCTCCAGGATCGCCTCGCGCTGGCAGGTGACCAGCACCGGGGTGGTGAAGTCATCGACGTGATGCACCGTGCGCACCACCGATACGGGTGCCCCCGCGTCACGCACCCGAGCCGCAGCCCGAGCCGCGATGCAGTCCTGCGCGTGCAGGATGTCGGCTCGGACGGTGGTGGAACCGTCGTCGACGAGCCTGGCGAGCCCGTCGGTCAGCACGTCGATCGAGGCGAATACCCGCTCCTCGAGCGAGCCGCTCTTGGCTGGTACTGGCAGCACGGTGTGCGGTACCGCTGTCGGTCGGAATAATCCCACTGCGGGATCTCCCAACGCGATCAGGTACACGGGGTGGCCCTCCCGGTGCAGCCCCTCGGCCAAGCCCATCGTGTGCACCAGGCCGCCGCGCGGCTTGGTCGAGTGGGTAACGAGCGCGACTGTCATAGCTGGGTCTGGGAAAGCTCGGGGTCACGGCTGACGATCGCAGCGGCGGCCAGCGAGGCTCGGGCTGCGGTCTCGGTGACCACGCAGCCGGCGTCGATGAAGGTCTGGCGTTGCGCGTCGAAGCCCTGCGGGTCGGCTTCGGTGCCGAGCACGTAGACGACGATCACGGGGCCGCCGTTCGCGGTGATCTCGGCGCATACCGGCGCAAGCTCACCAGCCGGGTCGTCGTGCGCGCCGTAGCCGAGCACGACATCCAGGATGACTACGGCGACGTCCGGGTCGGTGCCCTGTTCGCGAAGCAGCGCAATGCGCGCCTCGGGATCGATCATCGGGTGGGGCCGTCCCTTGGTGTACTCCTCCTCGCCGAGGTCGAGGCAGGTGTGGCTGCCTGCCGGCGCCGGCAGGCCGAAGGCGGAATCCAGCGGAGTGTTGGAGTACACCGGCCCGAGGTGCCCAGGGAGATACCGGGAGAGGATGACCAGCGACTCGTAGCACAGTGTGCCGCCGGAGAACAGCCCGCGGATCAGCCGCCGCTGCTCGGGTAGTTCCCCGATCGCGGCTGCCACCCGCTCGCACAGCCCGGCTGCCGGGTTGGGCGGTTGCCGGCCCAGCGCGACCAGCGTCGCGATCACCCCGGACTCCAAGGTGTCGGCGACCGTGACCCCGTCCGGCACGTCCGTCCCGCTCGGCAGGCCGAGCAGCGCAGCGATGACCGGTTTGTCGCCGGCGGCCGGCAGCACTGCGCGGACCACCTCGGGCGAGGGCGGCTTGGACACCAGCAGAACCACCTCGGTGCGCTCGTCGTGGGCCAGCGCCCGCAGCGCCGAGCGCGCCATCATGCCACCTACGTCCGACGAGAGGTCCCTGCCACCGAGGCCAATGACGTGCGAGACGCCGACCCCCCAGCGGTCCAGCAGACTCATCGCCTCCTGCGCGCCGGTCCCGGCGGCGGCGACCACGGCCACTGGGCCCGGCGTGGTGACGTTGGCGAAACCCAGGCAGGTGCCGCCGAGCATCGCGGTGCCCGCTCCGGGGCCCATGACCAGCCGGCCCAGTCGCTCGGCGCGTTGTTTGAGCGCCACTTCGGCGGCCAGCGAGACGTTGTCGCTGAACAGCAGCACGTCCAGGCCGGCCGACAGGGACTTGTGCGCCTCCAGCGCTGCGTAGTCGCCGGGAACCGAGACCACGGCGATGTTGCTGTCCGGTGCCCGGTCCAGCGCGTCGCGCAGGGTTCTCGGTGGCTGCTCAGTCCCAGAGCTGTCGCCGGACTGGCCGCCGGCGCCGCGGCTGTCGAAGATGCTGGCCCGGCCGGCCTCCTCAGCCTCCCCGGCAACCTCTTCAGCGGAAGCGCGCACCGCAATGACCAGATCGTTGGCGCTGCCGCCGGACCAGTCCTGCGGGTTGAAACCCTGCTCAGTGAGAGTGTCGAGGTTCGCCGGCGTGGCCATCGCGGCGGTGGCCCACTCGACGCCGTCGACGGCGCGCATCGCCCGGGTGCCGGCGAGCTGCACCACCGAGTCGACGTAGGTATCGCGGAACAGCCGGACCCTGGTGATGCTCATGACACGGCTCCAAGCGAAGTGGAGGCGGCGACGATGCGGGTGCCCACCGCGGCATCGCCGGGGGCCGGGTCGAGCGAGCGGGCGGCACGTTCGGAGTTGGTGATCACGGCGGTGCGACCGCCCGCCCGGACGAACTCGATCGCGGCTCGAACCTTGGGTCCCATGCTGCCGTCCGGGAACTGGTCGTCCTCAAGGTGGTGCTGTGCCTCGTCGGCGGTCATGGCGGTAATCGGGCGGGCGTGCGGGGTGCCGTAGCCAAGCATCACCTGCTCCACGTCCGTGACCATGACCAGTGCGTCGACGCCCAGCGCAGTGGCCAGCCGCTGGGCGGCAAGATCCTTGTCCACGACGGCGTCCACGCCGCGGTAGGCGTGCCCGTCTTCGACTACCGGCACCCCTCCGCCACCGGCCGCCACCACCAGCGCACCACGCTCGACCAGCGCGGTGATCACCTCGAGCTCGAGGAATCGCAGCGGGCGCGGCGAGGCGACCATCCGGCGGTAGCCCCGTTCGGCGTCCGGGGCCACTGTCCAGTTCCGCTCAGCGGCCAGCCGCCGCGCCTCCTCCTCACCAAAAAACGGCCCGATCGGTTTCGTGGGGTGAGCGAAGGCCGGGTCGTCTGCCGCAACCACGACATGGGTCACCACGCTCACCACGGCGGGCAGCCGTCCGCCGCAGGCGTCGTGCAGCGCCAGGGTGAGCAGGCTGCCCAATTGGCCCTCAGTCATCGCGCCCAGGCAGAACAGGGGTTGCACCGGCACGGTCTGGCGTGCCGCGTCCTGCTGGATGGACAGGCAGCCGACCTGCGGCCCGTTGCCGTGCACCACGATGACTCCCCACCCGGCGTCGCGCAGCGCGCATACGGTGTGCGCCATCGCTCGGGCATTGGCCGCCTGCTCGGCGTGCGTGCCGGCTTGGTCGACCCGGGTGATCGCGTTACCGCCCAGGGCGACCACGGCGGTTCGGGGCATCTAGTTCGTGCTCCCGTCGATATGCATTATGAGAAGCGACGTACACTATAGTAGAAGACGAACCGTGGTGACCATGCGACGACTTCGGGGTAGTGGTTGACCGGACTGGACGCGGAGCGGGCCGAGGCCCTTCGCCGGGCACGGGGCCGGTGGCGGGCCGCCGAAGACCGGCTGTTCCCGGTGGTGCTCGTCGACCCGGACACCTACCGGCGGGCGTTGTATGTCGTGGGGCTGCTTCTCGAGGAGCTGCGGGCGAATACCACTTCTCTCGACCAGCTGCTCGGCTTGGACGTCGACCCTGCGCCGTTGCTCTCGACACTGCCGGCCGGCTCCGTGCGTGGCGGGGACCGGCTGACGCTGGATGCGGCGTTTGCGGTACGAGACAGGGAGCTCACAGCGGCCGCTAAGCGCGGCCGACGAGCTGCGGCCATCGAGTTGGCACACGCTACCGGCGCGACCTGGGTGGACCTCGAGGGATCTTGGGAGGCTGTCCTGAGCACCGGGGCGCGGCACACCGAGATGCATTTGCCCACAGCCCGGGCGTTGGTCGCCACGATCGATCCCTACTCCGGGGATGGCCCGTACCGACTGGAGCTGGTCGTGCTGGACGGCGACACCGGCACACCGGTCGAGACGACTGACCGCGACCGGGCCTTTGCTGATCGGGCGGAGTGGCTGGCGCAGCGGCAGCGGTGGCGCGCGGATATCGAGGAAGGTAGGTAGATATGACCGGTCCAGCCGCGGTCTCTTCGCTAATCATGGATTTGCAGAGCCTCGGGCTGCGGGTGGAGGCGCCGATCGAGACTCGCCGCGGTGGGGCGGGTCCCTCGGATTCTGGAATGCTGTGGATCGAGGGCGTGCCGGTCACCGTCCCCAGCCAGCCCGGGTCCCCCTACGTGCTCAAGGCTGAGGACGATGGGCACGGCATCTACCGCGAGGGGCGCAAGATGGCTTCGGCCGCCGCCAGCCGCCGGCCCCGGTTCTACGACCTGACCACAGCCGACGGCATTCCCTACTGGAAGATCGCGCTGCTGCACCTGGACTCGCTGGCCAGCACTGTTGTGCAGACGTGCAACTACTGGGGGAACTTCGACCAGTGCGGGTTCTGCGGTATCGGGCTGTCGCTGGGCGCTGGGCGCACGATCGTGAGGAAAACCCCGGCCCAGCTCGCCGAAGTGGCAGTGGCCGCTCGGAACCTCGATGGGGCGGTGGACGTCACCCTGACCACCGGCAGCTCAGCCGCACCGGACCGTGGTGCGCGCTACGTCGCGCAGTGCGGGCACGCGGTTAAGCAGGCCTCTGGGCTGCCCGTCCAGGTGCAGTTCGAGCCGCCGCGCGACCTGGTGGTGCTTCAGGAAGTCGCCGACCTAGGCATCGACGCGGTGGGCATCCACGTCGAGTCCTTCGATCCCGAAGTGCTGGCCACGGTGGCACCAGGCAAGGCGCGCACCGGCATCGAAACCTACTTCCGCACCTGGGAGCGGGCGGTGGCGCTGTTCGGTGCGGGCCGGGTGTCCACCTACGTCATCCTCGGCATGGGCGAGGACCCCGAAGTCACCGTCGAAGGGTGCCGGCGCGCCATCGACATCGGCGTCTACCCGTTCGTTGTCCCACTGCGGCCGGTGGCGGGCAGTCTGATGGCCGACATGCCAGCGCCGACCCGCACCTACACCGAGCCGATCTACCGTAAGGTCGCCGCACACCTGGCGCTGCGTGGGATGAGCGCCGACGACGCCGGCGCCGGTTGTGCCCGCTGCCAGGCCTGCTCGGCGATGAACACCGTGCAGCCGCTGCTGCAGATCGGCCGCCGGCCAGAGGAGACCGCATGACCCCACTGCGGCCGTCGGCCGACCTGCTGTCCTGCCGGCTGGTTACCGGGCGGGACGAGCTGGCGAGCCACCACTGGATCAGGCACGAGACATTCGTCCGCGAGCAGCAGGTGTTCACCGGGTCCGATGTGGACGCCCACGATGCTCGCGAGGACGTGATACACGTCGTCGGCTACTGCGGGGAAGTGCCGGCTGGCACCGTGCGGCTCTATCCGCTCGATGAATCCGGGCACACCTGGCAGGGTGACCGGCTCGCCGTGCTGCCGGAATTCCGGCACGTCGGGCTGGGCGCGCCGCTGGTGCGCTTCGCGGTGGCCACCGCCGGCCGGCTGGGCGGGGTCTCGATGCACGCGCACGTGCAAGTCGCCAACGAGCGGTTCTTCACCCGCCTCGGCTGGATCCGGCAAGGCGACGTCGAACTCTACGTCGGCCGCCCGCACCTACTCATGACCATCGCCCTGGCCTATTGACGCGACCGTTCCCTTTGTCGCGACAGAGCCGGCCGCTGGCCAGGAACCTCGCGCGGACCTCAGGGGACAGCGAGGTGGTGATCCGGTCCAGCGCCGCCTTGCTGGCATCCGGGTGCCCGACCTGGGCGAGCAGCAGATCCGAGCCGGTCTGCGCCGCGATGGTCGCCGCCTCCTGGTAGCGGCCCAGATGCCATAGCGCCAACGACTCGTACTTCGTCGAGGAGTAGTGCCGGGCGTGCGCCAGCAACGCCTCGGCTTGGGCTGGCTCGAAGCGGGCCCGCATCTCCAGCAGCCGCATCGTCGCCCGCGGCCGGAACGGCAGCGACTGGTCGAGCATCGGGGCGGCCGCCTCCACCCGCGCCCCGGCGTCGTCGACGCGGCCGTCGAGCAGATCGCAGTCGGCCAACGCGAGCAGCGCGTGTAGCTCCTGCTCCAGCTCCAGCGCGCCGCCGCCGCTGTGCGCCAGTTCCACCGCGCGCTGGGCGTGCTCCCGCGCTTGCCCGACGTCGCCCAGCTCGAGCAACAGCCACGCCGTGGTCGTGTCGATCCCGGCCCGGTAGAAGCTCACTCCGTACTCGTCGATCATGCGCCGGGCCCGGCCCAGCGAGCGCAGTGCGCCCTCGAAGTCGCCGACGTCCCCCCGGGCCAGTCCGATGAAAAACAGCGTCTGCAGCAGCGGGCGGAACTGTCCGGTCGTCCGGCACAGCACCGCTGCGCGCTCCAGTACAGCGCGGGCCTCGGCGAAGCGGTCCATGTGCTGCAACAGCGCGCCGCGGTAGGCCAGGGCCACCGCTGCTGTGGTGTCGCCGGCGTCGGCGACCACCTGCGCGTAGGCCGACGCAGCGCCGGAGTAGTCGCCGTCCCAATGCCGTACCCGACCGACGAGTAACAGCGAGCTAGGCAATGCGCCGGGCGCGGCGGCAGCCGACTCGGCGAGCGCCCTGGCCCTGGAGGCGAGGTCGACCGCGCCCAACGCGTCGCGGGCATACAGCGCGGTCCAGCCGAGCTGCTCCAGCACACGAGCCTCGAGCAGCTCGTCGCCGACGTCGCGTGCGATGCCCAGCGCCACCTCTAGGTCGTCGCGGGCATCGCCGTGCCGGCCAAGGTCGGTGCGGATCTCACCACGACGCATGAGCACCGTGGCCACCAGTATTCGCTCGCTGGAGCGCTGCGCGACGCTCAGCGCCTCGTCGAGCAGCCGTTCGGCCTCCAAGTTGGCGAAGACCAGGTGCGCGGCGTGCGCGGCGAGCAGCCAGGCCCTCGCCGCCGCGGCGTAGTCCTGCGCGGCGGCGAGCTGGCGGGCGGCCGCCTCCGGGCGGCCCTCGAACAGCTTGGCGGCCCGGCGATGCCGGCTGACCCGCACTGGCAGCGGCGTGGAGTTGTAGGCAACCTGCCGCACCACGTCGTTGGCGAAGCGAAAGGTATCCCCGCGCACCACCAGCAACCCGGCGCGCAGTGCTCGTCCGGCGCGGCGGGCGCACTCCTCGACGTTGATCCCGGACAGCGCGGCTACCTCATCCAGCAAGAACGCCGACCCGAGCACCGAGCCCTGTTGCAGCAGTACCTCAACGTCGTCGCCGGCCCGAACGAGCCGCTCGGTGACCGCCTCGTGCAGCGAGCCGGGAATTCCCAGGCCCATCGTCCCGCCGGGCCGATGGCGCAGCAGTTCGGTGACGAACAGCGGTGAGCCACCGGTCCACTCATGCAGCTGCGACAGGTCGTAAGGCAGCCCGGAGCGTTGAAGCAGGATGCCGACGGCCTGCTCGGACAGCGGGCCTAGCTCGATGCAATTGGCCAGGTCGCGCAGCGAGGCGAGCGCGTCGTCGTGCTCGGAGGTGCGCTCGAGGACGAGCGTTAGCACTCGGCTGGTGGCCAGCCGGGCAGCCAGCACATGCAGTGCCTCCACAGTGGACTGTCCCGCATGCTGGCCATCCTCGATTACCAGGAGCAGAGGCCGACGCTCGGCGAGCCGGTCAAGGAATGCGGCCAGCGCCTCCAGGCTGCGGAGATGCTCCAGCTCCGGCGCGGCACGCTCGTAGTGCACGCTGCCGGTGGACTGCGCCATCTCCGGAACCAGCTCGAGCAGGGTGCCCAGCCAGTCGCCGGCCAGTTCGCGCAGCACGGCGGGCCGGTGCAGTGCGACGACCGCCCGCACCGCGGCCACCAAGGGCTGTAGGTAGAGCGAGCGCTCGGCCTCGAAGCAGCCGCTGGTAAGCACCAGCCCGCCGGTCTGGCGCACGCGAGCGGCGAGCGCTGCGGCTAGGCTGCTCTTGCCGATGCCGGCTTCGCCGAGCACCAGCGCGGTGGTGCCCTCACCTCCGGCCGCCCGGGACCACAGCGCTAGCAGCTGCTCCATCTCGGCGTCGCGTCCGACCAGTTCGGAGTGCGATGTAGGCGCCTCCGCGGCTAGCGGACTGGCGCCGGAGCCAGGCGGGTCGGCGCGCAGCACGGAGAGGAACACCGCCCGAGTCGCCTCAGATGGGTCGGCTCCAAGCGCCTCGGCCAGCGCGGATCGCAGGGCGTGGTAGGCGGCCAGCGCCGCCCCCGCCGCCCCAGCGCGTTGGTGCCCGACCATCACCGCGCGGCAAGCTTCCTCGTCGAGCGGGTCTGCGGCCAATGCGGTGCCGGCGACCTCGACGGCAGTGCGGTACTCGCCCAGCTCCAGGGCTGCCCGCCAACGGCAGCCCCGGGCCCGGCGCAGCTGGGCGACCGCGAGCCGGCGCAGATCCCCGGCCCACGGCAAGTCGACCTCGTCGACCAGCGGTGGCGCCGCAGCAAGCAACTCTTCGGCCTGCTCGGCCCCGACCGCGGCCAGCGCATATTGCGCGTGCGCCAGCTCGCGCTCAGCGTTGGCCACAAGCTCCTCGGCCTCGAACAAGTCGACAACCGTGCTGCCGTCGAGCACCAGCCGGTAGGCGAATGGACCGCCCTCGATCCTGGCTCGGCCCAGTGACCGGCGTAGCCGGCTGACCAGCACCGCGACGTTGCGGTCGGCCCGGTCCGGCGGATGATCGTGCCACAGCGCGTCTACCAGGGTCTGCACCGGGACTGGCTGGCCGTGCTTGGCGGCGAGCACCTTGAGCACCTGCTCTGCCTTGCCAGTCGGCGCGGGGCCGTCGAGATCGCCCTCGACGCCGAAGCGTCCCAGCAGCCTCAGCCGTAGCCGGCCCGGTTCCACCTACGGACTGTACCGCCGCCGCGACCGGCCGCTGGTGGATCAGCCGGGCGGCTCCGTAGCCCCGCCGCCGCAAGAAATATAGATGTTACAAGCAAGCTCTTGCTATGTAACAGATCCTGCCTAGCTTTGCAGCGTGGATACAGAGCCGTATACGGGCCCGGATACGAAGAATCCTGCGGCCAACCGTGCCGACGACCAGGCCGTGCTGCCGCGGCTGCGGCGCGACCAGGTCTACCAAGAGTTGCGGCGCCGCATCATGCTCGGCGAGTTCGCGTTGAACTCCCGGTTGGTCGAGGAGCGCCTGGCCGCGCTGCTCGGGGTTTCCCGCACCCCGGTGCGGGAGGCGCTGGTGCGGTTGTTGGCCGATGGTCAGGTGACCCGGGTAGACGGCGGCTATTTCGTGGCCACGCCGGACTTCGGCGATCTGCGTGACCTGTACGACCTGCGGATCACCCTGGAGCTGCGGGGTCTGGCCCGCGGCGTGGAGATCGAATCGGTCAGTCATGACGTGTCGCTGCTGGAGCCGCTGCGTGACCAGTGGCGGGCGATGTGGGACGACCGGCCCGACCCGGCGCCGGACTTTGTGTTGGTGGACGAGGACTTTCATGTGACGTTGCTGCGCTCGGCCGGCAACGGGGCGCTGACCAGCACGCTGGAGTCGGTGAACGCCCGGATCCGGCCGGTGCGGATGTACGACTTCCTGTCCGAGGAGCGCATAGAGCTGACCATCAACCAGCACCTGGGCGTGCTGGACCGGGTGCTCGGCGGACGGCTGGACGAGGCGGTCGGCGCGTTGCGCGCTCATGTCGGGGAGTCGATGGAGGAGGTGGAGCGCCGGGCTGCCCGCGCGATCACCCAGATGCACTTGCACCGGGGAGGTTGGGGATGACGACGGTCACTGATGCCGACCCGCTGCTCGAACTCCGCGCAATCACCAAGAGGTTCGGGCCGTTGGTGGCCAACGACGCGGTGAGCCTGTCGGCGCGCGCCGGTGAAGTGCACGCTCTGCTCGGCGAGAACGGCGCCGGCAAGAGCACGTTGATGAAGGTGCTCTACGGCGTCTACCAGCCTGAAGCCGGCGAAATCGTCCGCGACGGCAAGGTGGTCACCGTTTCCTCCTCGGCGGCGGCCCGCAAGCTCGGCATCGGCATGGTGTTCCAAGATCTGCGGCTGGTTCCGGCGTTGACGGTGTGGGAGAACATCGCCTTACACGTCGGCGGCGGCGCGCTGCTCAAGGCCGCCGCCATGTCGAAGCTGATCAGTCAGGCGTCGACCCGGTACGGGCTGGCGGTGGATCCGAAGGCGAAGATCGCTGACCTGTCGATCGGTGAGTGGCAGCGGGTCGAGCTGATCAAGGTGCTGCTGGCCCGGGCCCGGGTGCTGATCCTGGACGAGCCGACCAGTGTGTTGACTCCGGTCGAGGTGGCCGGTCTGTTCGACGTGATCCGCACGCTGCGTG
>DASUII010000074.1:0-4799 GCA_036279835.1 Pseudonocardiaceae bacterium | reverse complement strand
ACCCCGACCGCCGACCCCTCACCAACCCACTACGCCGCTAGATCGACCCTAGCCAAACACCCTCACCCGGAGCAGGTCGTCGGCCAACACCAGCTACGACGAAACGGGTGCCTTGGCGGTAGCGAAAAGAGCGACGATGGCGCGGCAGAACGCGGGGAGGTCGTCGGGGTTGCGGCTGGAAACGAGGTTGCCGTCAGTGACCACTTCTTCGTCGAGCACAGTGCCGCCGGCGTTGCGGATGTCGGTGCGCAGGCTCGGATAACTGGTCAGGGTGCGCCCGCGGACAACATCGGCCTCGACCAGAGTCCACGGGCCGTGGCAGATCACCCCAACTGGTTTGCCCGCCTCGACGAAGTCACGGACGAACGCCACCGCGGCGCTGTCTTGGCGCAAGGTGTCGGGGTTCACCGTTCCACCAGGCAAGATCAGCGCGTCGTAGTCGGCGATAGAGACGTCGGAGACCACCCGGTCGACGTCGAACTCGTCGGCCGGCTCGAGGTCGTGATTGGTGGCCTGGACGGTGCCGGGCTCGACGGAGAGCAGCTCAACGGTCGCACCCGCGTCAGTCACGGCCTGCCGCGGTTGGACCAGCTCGACCTGTTCCACACCCCGGGCCGCCAGGATGGCCACCCGCAGACCGGTCAACGTACCCGCCATATCCCGTCTCCCTTCATCCCGCTTGGACGGCAACGCATACCCAGGGGTGAAGTGCGGCAAACTCAGCTCACCAGTCTCCGCTGCCGCCTGAAGAGCCTGAAGAGTCTGAGCCGCCGCCGAAGTCACCATCCTGGCCGACGACCCAGTTGCCCTGGTCGGGAGAGTCGTACTGGCCGCCTCGATCCATCAGCTCGTCCTGGCGGTACTGCTGGTTCTCGCCCTGCATCTTGCCGAGCTCGTAGCCCAGTAGCCCGCCGCCCACCGCACCCATCGCGCCGGCTGCTCCTGGGCTCATTCCCGACCGGTAGCCGGGGCCGTAGCCACCGTAGGAGTCCATCGGGGGCGGCCCGGAACCCATCAGGGGCGGCCCCATCCGGAAGCCGGACCGGCGACGCCGCCGGCTGACCACGATCACGGCGAAGACGACCACGGCCAGCACTATCATGATCCCGACGAGGCCACCGCCGGAGTTGTGCGTCGCAACGCGCCGCCCAGGGACACGTCCCCGGTTGGCCCCCACCAAACCGGTGCGCAACTTGCCCAGCGCCGCCGTGACCGCGGTCGTGTAGTCGTGGCTGGTCTGCATGTTCGCGAGAAACGCGCTGCTCGCGTCGGATTCCGCCGCCACCGCGGTGCTCTGCGGGACCCGAGCTTGCGAACCGATCTGGATCGACTCGTGCCGGGACTGGGTATTGATCCCGATCACGATCGGGAAGGTCGCGTTGACCTTGTTCCGGACGTCGGTATCGAAGGTCGACTTGCTGGCCGCGTCCTGGGTGGTGGCCCAGATGTACACCCCGACAGGCAAGGTGGCTGCCTCATTCTGCACCGCCGTGGCATTCAGGACGTGGGCGTCGTCCTGGATCTGCACCGTGCTCGCCCACGCCGGTGCCGCCAGGGCCAACACCGCGACCAGCGCCCCGATCGGAACAGCCAGGCGCAACATCCGACGCTGCACACTCACCTCGGGCACTGTCACCCTGGACCCTTCGCTGCCTAGAACCTGCTGAACTCCAGGCACAATCCTAGTGCAGGGCGGACCGCTGCCCACTGCCTGGTGACGCGCTCAGTCGCCGGCGATCGGCCCCAGGGTCAGCGATTTTGTATGGTATGTAACAGCCACTTCTCACTCAACGTCTACGTATGCTCACACTCTGTTTCATTACAGAAGTATAACGTCAGTAATTCAGGTTGCGAGCCGTGAAAGTCGGTAGTAAGCCTGAAGATGTGGAGGTTCGTGCGCGACCGCCTTGGGGGCGTTGCGGCCGGTCAGAATGATCTACTGAGGGACGACCGGTTCGATGTACGTCGACGCGAGCAGGGGAACGCAACTGCGTCACCCTGAAGAGGTGTCCCAGGGGAAACGATTTGTCCCAGGGGAAGAACGATCGAGGAGGGGCATATGAAGGTTTCACAGATCTTCTCAACTGGCGGTGGCGGCGGCTGCGGCCACCGCGACGATGACTGGCATGGCGGCGGGTGGCATGACCGCGGCTATCACAACAGCTACTACCGACGCGATAACTGGTACTACAACGACTACGACCGTGGTCGTCGTTACCGTAATCACGGGCTTTTGGATCTCGACATCGATCTCTAAGCCTGACGAGGCATACGGCGGCCCCGCCCCGGCATTAGCCGGGTTGGGGTCGCTGCGTGCCGTCGTGTGAGAAAATCAGCGCCGTCGCAGCGAGAACGGCGACGACTTCGGCTATGGCGCTGTAGGCCTTTTCCTGATACCAGATGGGTTCGTACATGTCCGGTAGCGGGCCGATGGCTCCCAGGTCGACATAGCGATAGAGCAGCACGGCACCCAGCGCGCTGCCGGCGATCAGTACGGCGAACGATGCCGCTGCTCGGTGCCGGATGAGCAGCACCAACAGGGCGGCGAGGACGGCAGCCACCGCTTCGACGCGGAAGAGCATGCCTTGGCTGATCAGCGCCCGATTCGCAGCGAAATTGGCGGCGAGATCGAAGTGGACATACGCGTCGTAGCCCAATCCGGCTGCGACCACGACCCGAGCAACTACCTCGCCCGCTGGGCGGTGTCGAAACCGCCCGGATCGCGACGATTGCCCACTCACTGCACGATCAGCGTGCCCTTCATGTACTGGTGGATGGTGCAGATGTAGGGGTAGCTGCCCGGCTTGGTGGGGGCGGTGATTTCGCCACGTTGTCCACCGGAGATGGTGCGACTATCGAAGGATTTGTCGTCGGCAGTCACGGTGTGCGGCGCCTGATCCTGGTTGATAACCGTGATCTTCGTTCCAGGAGCGACGGTCAACGAGGCCGGCATGAACGTGAAATTCTTGATGACTATCGTGTCAGGGGCGCTGGGAGTGGCGGCCGGGCCGCCACTCCCGCCCCCGCCCGCAGGGCTACCCGCGCTACCGCCACAACCCAGCACAAGTCCCAGTACGGCGACCAGCATGGTGAGCACAATCGCAGTTGGGCGCAACCGGATCGCGGCGGTGGGCGAGGTAATCATGGGATCACTTTACCGTCAACATGTCGGGCTTGAGTGAATTGCCGATACCGATGAACGAGTCTGGGATCGGGTATTGGCCCAGGATGAAGTTCAGGATCGCGGCGTGCATGGTCTCCACCGGTTGGATGGTGGCAGCGGTCATGATCCCGTCGGCATCTGTCACGTTCGCGGTGGCGAAGGTGTAGGTCTGCGCAGCGACATTTTCCAGGTTCAGCGCGAGCTTGGCCACGTCGGGCACCGACGTCGCCGCGTTGAGCATGTTCACCTGATCTTGGGTGATCGACAACGGTGCATCGTTGATGGTCGGTTTCCCCGCTTTGGCCAGCACCGCGTTCCAGGCCTGCGCGTGGTCGGAGTGCTGCTTCATCGCGGTTTGGATGAAGGTGGCCACCGCCGGTGGCACCGTCCCCAGCTGCCCGGCGCCAGCCTTCTGCAACGCACCGCTGTAGGCGCTGACGGCCAGATTCTCCAACGCCGTCGCCAGCGCCACCACCTTCAGGTCCCCGGTGTAGGTCTCAGGCGGCGCCGGCGGCGAGGTCGGGACCGCCGGCGCCGAGCCCGATGGCTTCGGTGCCCCTGAGGAGCCGCCGGAGCACGCCGCAGCTGCGCCGAGGGCGACAGCACCGGCCGCGCCGAGGAAGAAGCCGCGCCGGGTGGACGGCTTGGCCACCACGTGGCCCAGGTTCGCTGTCAGCTCGTCGAGAGCTTTGCGGACCTGCGGGAATGTCGACTCGTGTAGGTCATCCAGCTCGCGAGTCAGCCCAGCCAGTTCACGCTCGCTGATCGCCATCTCCGCGCTGCGGGCGCGGCGGGGGAAGATGCTCATCGGACGGCTCCTTCGTCGACCGGAGCGGCCATGGTGGTCGGGTAGAACGAGTCGGGGAAGCCCACGCTGCCCGCCGCGGCGGGCAGCTTCGCGATGTCCGGGGGCAGCGTGATCAGCTGCGGCTGATTAGCTTTGACCAGCGCCTGCACGGCTAGCAGGATCGCCTTGTGCTGGGATTCCACTCCGGCCACGCTGGCGAACAGTTGCCGCAACTCCGTGGTGCTGACCAGCCCGACGTTCTTGACGTAGGTCTGCGCGGCCACGTCCTCCAGGGTGATCGCCAGCCCGACAACGTCGACCGCGCCCTTGATCTTGGGCACCGCTGCCTGCACCACAGCGGCGTACTTCGGATCCGGACCCGTCTGGGGTTTGCCACCCAGCCGCTGGGCCGCGGCGTTGAACGCCATCGCGTGCTCGTTGTGCTGGTCCATCGTCTTGGTCGCAAAGGCTTTCACTACCGGGTTTGCCGAACTCCCGCCGATGAACGGCAACGTCAAGGCGGTTTTGTAGGTCATCACCGCGAGGTTCTCCACGCCCGCCGCGGTCTGCAAAGCCGCGATGTCGTTAGCAGCGGCGGCCCACGCCGTCCCGCCCGTCAGCAGCATCGCTGCGCCGGAGACACCGGCCGCAGGTGCGACGGTGCCCCAGCGAGAAGCGTCCCGCCCGGCGGACACACAAGCCTCCCGGGCGGCCTCGACGTAGTCATTCAGACCCGTCCGAGCAGTGCGCATCGCGTCGGACTGCAGATCGTCCGATTCTTCCAGGAGCTCTCGGAACCTGCCTTCATCGATCTTGTTCTGCACAAAACCTCCAAGCGGCTGGTGGGAG
>DASUII010000073.1:0-14395 GCA_036279835.1 Pseudonocardiaceae bacterium | reverse complement strand
CTCGCGATACCCCAGCCCCTGCTTCCAAGAACCCAGGTGTATCTCGTAGACGCTCATCGGCTTGGTCACCGGCTGACCCTGCGCCCGATCGGCGAGCCACTGATCGTCGCTCCACTCGTGGGTCGACGGGCTGGCCACCACGGACGCTGTTTTCGGCGGGACTTCGGTGGCGCGGGCCATCGGGTCGGCCTTCTCATGCCATCTTCCGTCGGGGCCCAACAGGCGGAACTTGTAGCAGGTGCCGGCACCGACGCCGGGCAGGAAGATTTCCCACACTCCGCTGGAACCGAGCGAGCGCAGCGGGGTGGCCACCCCGGACCAGCCGTCGAAGTCCCCGCACACCCGGACCCCGCGGGCGTGCGGCGCCCACACCGCGAACGAGGTTCCCTGCACCACTCCACCCGGTGTGGAGTAGGTCCGCAGGTGCGCGCCGAGCACATCCCACAGCCGTTCGTGGCGGCCTTCCCGGATGAGGTGCAGATCGACCTCGCCCAGCGTGGGCAACCAGCGGTACGGGTCATCGCTGATCACGCTGTGTTCGCCGTAACGCACCCGCAGCCGGTAGTCGCCAGGCGCGGGCATGAGGCCGTGGAAAAGGCCCCCGGCGCTGTGCTCCAACGGGTACTCCGCGCCGTCAGCGAGCACCGTCACCTCATCGGCATGCGGGCGAAGCACCCGCACCGCGGTGCCGCCAGGATTCGTGTGGGCGCCGAGCACCGAATGCGGATCGTGGTGCTCACCGGCCAGCAGCCGGCGCAGCTCGTCGGCCGGTGGCGCCGAGGTGGCGCGGTCTGGCGCGTGCACGGTCACGTCCTTCCCCCGGTTCGTCATGCTCCTAGTGTGTCGGCTTTGGCGCGCATCTGCTGGGTGACCCCGCCCATGTTTCAGACCGTCAACAGGCGAACCGGGTACTCGGCGGCACTAGCGAGCTTGGCCAGGTCTTTCGGATCGGAGGTGAGCACGGCCGCGTTGTGCTCGATGGCGGTCACGATGACCGCCGCATCGACGACGTCGGATGTGCGGCTGCGGGCCAGCAGGAGCCCGACATCTTCAGCGGTCTGTTCGGTGAAGGGCAGCACGGTGCATAGTCGACGAACCATTCGCAACGGATGCTGCCGGGTACGGTCTCGCCAGACCTGGGCGAGTACCACGCTCAGCAGATAGGGGCGATAACCGTCTTCGAACGCTTTCAGGCAGCTGCGAAAGGTCTCGCCGCGGGGATCCGTCTCGATATCGATGAGCGCCCCGGCGTCGAGCAGAAGTCGCCGCTGCGGGCTCACCCGGCTCGCCGTTGAGGCTCGGTGGGAAGCTGACCGCGCAACCGAGCCAGCGCGGTCATCCGGGCGGTCGCTTCATCGGTGGTCTCCCACTGCCCGACACCGGCCTTATCGAGCCGGGTGCGGGTCTCCGCCATAGCGGCCTCATCAGGTTCGCCGTATACCTCGATGTACTCCGCGAGCGCCGTGCGGGCCTCGGCCAGTGCAGCAGCTTCCTCGGCGGCCTGGGATAGCCACGTCGAGAGCGGGATTCCCAGGGAGCCAGCGGCGCGCTTGGCCCGCGCAAAGACCTCCGAGTCGAGCGAGATGCTGATCTTTTTCACGGCCACGCGTCTAGTGTAACAGCGGGGTAGCACCTCAGTATGACCGAGTTCAGTCGCTCCGATCGTGCCGGACCCACCATCAGCGTTGTTTGTCACACTGCCGACAGCTCCGTGTCGAGCTAGAAGACAGTGGGCGCTGTCCGTGAACTGGACAAAACCACCTGTCGAGGGGACAGAAACGTCGGCCGCGTCGAGTTCACGGACAGCGCCCACGGGCAATCCAGCCGGGGAGCATGCCTGGCTGGGATGGGGCGAAGCCCGGCTAGGGGTGGGCGGCGGTGAGGCGGGCGATGGCGGCTAGCGGGATGGGCAGCCACAGCGGGCGGTTGCCGTGCTCGTAGGCGACCTCGTAGACGGCCTTGTCCAGCTCGAAGGCCCGCAGCAGCACGGCCTGCTTGCGAGGGTCGGGGGCGGCTTGGGCGTAGCCGTCGCAGAAGGCGTCCTGGTTGCGGGTGCTCCAGGCCAGTGCGACCGCGGCGCGCTGCTCGGAGTCGGTCTCGCCCAGCGGCAGATGGTTGGCGGCGTAGTCCAAGGAGCGCAGCATCGCGGCGACGTCACGCAGTGGTGACGCGGGGGCATCGCGGTCGGCGACTGGCACCATCGGCTCGCCCTCGAAGTCGATCAGCACCCAGCCGGTGACGCTGCGCAGTACTTGACCGAGGTGCAGGTCACCATGGATCTGCTGCACCGGCAACGGGCCTTCGAAACCACGCACCGCGTCGAACGCCGCACGCATCTCGTCGGAGTGCGGGCTCAGTTCAGGTACCTGCTCCAGGACGCCATCCAGCCTGCGGTGCATACCGTCTGCCAACATGTCGAGGTACCCGGCCGGGGCCGGGGAGCTACCCAGTGCGGTGGCCAGGTCGGTGTGCACGGTGGCCACCACGTGGCCCAACCGGTACGCCTCGGAGGCGAAATCACCACCGACGTCGGCAGGGTCGGCATGTTCCACGGAGCCGGGTGCGCCCTCGATGAGCAGGCTCTCCGCCAGTAGATCCCGCACGCTCGCGGTGGCCATCGCCCAACCCTCAGCGGCATTGCGCAGATACTCTGTGAGCATCCCGAAGGCGGCTATGTCGCCCTCGCCGGCGGTACCCAATGGACCTTCGATGCTGCCCAATGGCGCGGCGATGTGCTGGCACCCCACGGCGGCCAACGCACGGTGCAGGTCAAGGTCCCGGTTGCGACCTGCGGCCACCTTGCGGAACAGCTTGAGGATGTAGGTCTGGCCGTAGACCAAGGAGGTGTTGGACTGCTCTGCCCCCACCGGGCGGGAGCGCTGCTCGGTATCCAGCGTGACGCCCGGCTCGGTGGCGAAGCGCAGCCCTTGGACCTCGGTGCCGCGGGCCATCAGGTCCAGCAGCAGGACGGTGAGCTCAACATCGTTCTCCGCCTGGTACACCGCTTGATCACCGCTGGCGGCCACCCAGGCGTGCCCAAGGTTCTCGGGCACGTCGCTGCGGACTCCGAATAGGAACTGGTAGCGGTCCCGGGGAAGCTCGCCCTGATCGACCTCGACCACGGCATGCACCAGCCGCGGATCCGCGCCGGCGAGATCGGTCGCGCGCAGCGGGATGATCGCGTGGATTGGTCGGCCCTTGCCGCTGAACCAGCGCTGCTCGGGCAACACCGCCGCTAGCGCGTCGGCGATGTCAGCGACTAGATCGACAGCACTGATCACGCGTCACGCCCGATGTCTGGCAGGACGATCTGGAACCAGTAGAAGCCGTGACCCGGCAACGTGAGCAGGTACGGCAGCTCACCGATCGGCGGGAAACGCACGCCGCCGGTCAGCTCGACCGGGACGCCACCGGCATACTCGGACAGGTCGAGCTCCACCGGTTGCGGGAAGCGGGACAGATTGTTGATACAGATGACGAGGTCGTCACCGGTGTCGTGGTTGCTGACATGGTGGCGGCGGTAAGCCAGCACGCTCGGGTTGGACGAGCCGAGCTCGTTGAAGTCGCCCAGTCCGAAGGCCGGGCGTTCCCGCCGCACCTGGATCATCCGCCGCGTCCAGTTCAGCAGCGACTGCGTTGAGGCCGACTGCGCCTCGACGTTGATCGCCTGGTACCCGTACACCGGATCCATGATCACTGGCAGGTAGATGCGACCCGGATCGCAGCTGGAGAATCCCGCGTTGCGGTCCGGGGTCCACTGCATCGGGGTGCGCACCGCATCCCGGTCGCCGAGCCAGATATTGTCCCCCATTCCTATCTCGTCACCGTAGTACAGCACGGGGGAACCGGGCAGCGACAGCAGTAACGCAGTGAACAGCTCCAGCTGGTTACGGTCGTTGTCCAGCAGTGGCGCCAGCCGCCGACGGATGCCGATATTCGCCCGCATGCGAGGATCCTTGACGTACTCGCTATACATGTAGTCGCGCTCCTCGTCGGTGACCATTTCCAGGGTCAGCTCGTCGTGGTTGCGCAGGAAGATGCCCCACTGGGCGCCGGACGGGATGGCCGGAGTCTGGGCCAGGATCTCCGAGATCGGGAACCGGGACTCCCGACGGACTGCCATAAAGATGCGCGGCATCAGCGGGAAATGAAAGGCCATGTGCGCTTCGTCGCCGCCCACTGCGGGATCGCCGAAGTACTCCACCACATCAGCGGGCCACTGGTTGGCCTCGGCCAGCAGCACCCGGTCAGGGAACTCGTCGTCGACCACCTTGCGGCAACGCTTGAGGAATTCATGGGTGCGGGGCAGATTCTCGCAGTTGGTGCCCTCCTCTTCGAACAGGTAAGGCACCGCGTCCAGCCGGAAGCCATCAATACCCAGATTCAGCCAGAAGCGCAGCACATCGAGCATCGCCTCGCCGACCTCAGGGTTGTCGTAGTTGAGGTCGGGCTGGTGGGAAAAGAACCGGTGCCAGTAGAATTGGCCGCGCACCGGGTCATAAGTCCAGTTCGATGTCTCAGTGTCGACGAAGATGACGCGGGCTTCCGGGTAGCCGGTGTCCTTGTCGCTCCAGACGTAGAAGCCGCCGTAGGGTCCTTTTGGATCACGGCGGGACTCCTGGAACCAGGGGTGCTGGTCAGAAGTGTGGTTCATGACCAGATCGGTGATGACCCGGATGCCTCGCTTGTGCGCCTCATTGAGCAGCTCCACGAAGTCCTCAACCGTGCCGAACTCGGGTAACACGGCCCGGAAATCGGAGATGTCATAACCACCGTCGCGCAAGGGGGATGCGTAGAACGGCGGCAGCCACAGGCAGTCGATGCCCAGCCACTCCAGGTAGTCGAGCTTGGCGGTCAGACCGATGAGGTCGCCGGTACCGTTGCCGTCGTGGTCGTGAAAGGCCCGCACCAGCACCTCGTAGAAGACTGCCCGCTTGTACCAGTGCGGGTCGGTAGGAGCGGCCTTCGCGTGGTCGAAGTCGTCGGCTTGCGGTTCTATCAGGTAGCCGTCGGACAGTACGGCCTCGCCGGTATGCGGGACTCCTTCCAGGTCGGAGGTGGGTTCGGTACGGAGATCGGCAGACGACATCAGCGGTGACCTTCGTGGGAGGGTGAACGAGCGTTGTCGCGTGGGCCGGAACTGCTCAGCGGGACTCCCACCAGTCGTACCGGTCCGAGCGCGGCAATGCAAAAGGAAGTTCGCTACCGTTTGTCAAACGCCTATGGCGGCTCGGACGTGATCGGAAAGGCTGGGCGACGATGGTGAGTGACCGGGTGCCGGTGCGGCGGTTGCCGGCGTGGACCTGGGCCGAGCAGCAGCCCACCTGGCGTGACGCCCGCCCTGGGCTCATTGAGGCAGCGCTGAAACGAGCGCAGGCCAGGCCCTCGGGCAACTGGTATGTGCTCGCCGGGAGCCGGGAGATCCGCGGCGATCGACCTTTCGGGCGGACCATCGCGGGTGTCGAAGTAGTGGCCTGGCGGACCCCTGACGGCGCGCTGCACGCCGGCCCGGGGGAGTGTCCACACCTCGGTGCGCCACTGTGCCGGGCTGCGGTGACGGGCGGGGAACTGGTGTGCCGCTGGCACGGCCTCGCGATCGGAGCGGGCGGCGTGCCGGGGTGGGACCCGTTGCCGGCCCACGACGACGGGGTGCTGGCCTGGGTGCGGTTGGACGCGGTGGGCGGGGAGGAGCCGCTGCCTGCGCCGGTGCTGCCCCGCCGGCCTGACCCGCAGACCAGCCTGGATGCGGTATACACCGGGATCGGCCGCTGCGAGCCGGAGGACGTGGTCGCCAACCGGCTCGACCCGTGGCACGGCAGCTGGTTTCACCCGTATTCTTTCGTCGGGCTCCGGGTTTTGGAGGAGCCCACCGAGCAGACCGATCAGTTCGTGATCGAGGTTGCCTTCCGGCTCACCCGGAGGTTCGGGGTACCGGTGCGGGCCGCGTTCAGTTGTCCCGAACCGCGCACGGTGGTGATGGACATTCTCGATGGCGAAGGTGCCGGCAGCGTTGTGGAGACCCACGCCGTCCCGCTGGGCGTCGACGACGCTGGTCACCCACGCACCGCGGTGATCGAGGCGACCATCGCCAGCTCGCCTCGCCCGGGCTTCGCCGTTGCCCGCCGGGGCGCGCCGCTGATGCGCCCGGCGATGCGCTGGGCCGCCGCCCGGCTGTGGCGTGACGACCTGGCCTATGCGCGACGTCGCTACGAGTTGCGCACCACTGGACGCTGGCCAGGCTGAGCTTGGCCTAGCCGAACCGGGCTGCGGCGGCGCGTAGTGGGGCGAGCCGGCCGCGGACCGGCACTGTCCACAGCGGGTGCCCGCGCAACCGCCACTGTGCTAGCAGCGCGTCGGCGGCGAGGAAGCCGCTGGTCGCCGCGCGTTCCATCAAGGCAACGGGCAGGTCGACCCGGGTCAGGTCCCCGGCGAGCACCACGTTCGGATCGGGGGTGGTGACGGTGGGCCGGTCGCCGAAGGTCCCTGGTGCGAACAGCGGGCAGTCGGCCCTTACTTCGTGGCGCTCGTCGATGATCGTGGCGGTGGCGGTCTCCGGGTAGACCCGCCGCAGCTCGTCGACGAGCTGACGCTTGGCTTGCTGCGGGTCTCCGGTCAGCGCGTAGGCGTGTAGTTCCACCACTGAGCCCCCGGTGCGCCGGGCCCAGCGGGCTGCCTCACCCTCGAACCGTTCCAGCACGCTGACGTTGTCCAGTGGCCCGAATCCGCTGGTGCCGAGGAATCCGGGCCGTTCCGGGTTCACCGGGCGATCCAGCCACAGCCGGGATACCAGGAACGGCGGCGCGGTACGCAACCGGGCGATCTGCGCCCTCCAGGGTGCTTCGCCGAGCTCGGGTGAGGCGGCGAGCACCGCCTGCAATCCGGTCACATCGGCGGCGAGCACCACGGCATCGACTTCCGCGCGGTCCCCGCCGGCGTGCACGGCGAAGCGACGCTCGCGCCCCGGTGTCACCTGCTCGACGGCCACACCCGCGCGCACCGACACCCCTAGCTCGGTCAGGTAACCGCCTATCGGATCCCACAGCGCCTGCGGGAACGGCTCGGGAGTCACGTCGAACACCAGGCCCTCGGCCGAGCCCAGAAAGTAGATGTGGAACATCGTGGCCAGCTCGGCCGCCGACAGCTCCCGGGGATCGGCGAAGAAACTGCGGGAGAACACCGAGAACGCCAGGTGCCGTGCCGCATCCGGGAAGCGCACCCGCTCCAGGAACGTCATCGCGTCCTGGTCGTCCAACCGCCGGTAGATCTCCGGCACCGACACGTCTACCAGCGGCAATGCCGCCACCGGATCGATCCGGGTGACCAGGTCCCGCCACTGGAACGTGGGGCTGAGCAGCGCGAAGGCCAGCGCGTTCCACGGTGGTGTGCGCGGTAGACCCTGGAAGGTGTCGCGATGGCCGTCGGCGTCGATCAGCGGATAATCCGTCATCGGCACCAGCGCTCGACCCAACGGATCAGCCCGGCGTAGCAGCGCCCGCAAGTTGTAATACTGCCGGAAGAAGGCGTGAAACCCGCGACTCATCGTGGCTGGGGATCCATCGGCCAGCATGATCGGCCAGCCGCGCAACCGGCCGCCGAGCTGCGGCTCCCGCTCCAGCAGCTGCACCCCTACGCCGCGCTCGGCCAGCGCCACCGCGGCCGCAATGCCGGCGATCCCACCGCCCACGACGGCGACCCGGGGAGGTTGTCCGTCAGGCCGTAGCCGACCAGCACGTGGCGGGTGCAGTACGGCCCGGCGGTCCCGGCCCGGCCGTTTCCCGTTGCCGCCTTGTGACGTCACGCCGGCCGCCGGGCCACAACGGTGTGCACGATGCCGCGTTCCCAACCCGGCATCGTCTCGATCCGGGTATCGACCAGGCCGTGTCCGCGCAACCGTGCGGCCAGCGCGTCGACGGTGTCGAAACGCAGCACACTGCGCCACAGGTACCGGTAGAGCGCAGCCCGGCCGGTGACCACCTTCCCGGCTGGGATGATCACGCTCCAGCACACCGCGGTCCAGATCGCAGCGCTACGGGCCCGACCGTCGAGTGCGTAGTCGTGCACCCCCAGCGGTGCCCCTGGCGCCAGCTGATCGCACAGCCGGGCCAACACCGGGTCCGGATCAGGCAGGTTGCGCACCAGGTACGCGGCGAAGATGCCGTCGAACGGTCCGTGCACCCCGGCATCGGCGAGATCCTCGGCCCGGGCGTGGACGAACGACACCCGTGCTGGCCAGTCGGCCTGCCGGGCCTGGGCGAGCATGCCGGCCGATGCGTCCACCGCGGTGATCCTGGCCTGTGGCGCGGCCGCGAGCAGTGCCAAGGTCGACGCCCCGGTGCCGCAACCAAGGTCCAGCAGGTGCAATCCGGCGCCACTGCCGGGGATCTGCATCCGCTGGGCGGACCGGGAGAGGTTGCTGTAGTAGCCCGGGCTCGCGCCTACCAGCCGGTCGTAGGTGGCCGCGGCAGCGTCGAACTCAGTCGTTACGTTCACAGTGCCAGCCTATGGCAGCCTGCGGCTGCCTCGTGAGTGGCGTTAAGTGCTGGAACACTGTTACGCACGCACGAGGATATGGGCCACCGCCAGCCAGGGTTGCAGCTGCACGAAGTTGGCCTGCCCCCAGTCGTGGGTCTCGCCGCTGACCTCGTCGTAGACACGGAACCGGTCCTGAGCGTTCAGGCCCAGCGCCGGCAGGTCCAGCCAGACCATCCCGCTCACCGTGTTGAACGGCTCCAGGGTGACCACGCAGATCACCGTGTCGCCGGTGGCTGGGTCGGTCTTGGAATACGCCAGCAGGGACTCGCTGCTCACTAAATGAAACCGCAGGTTGCGCAGTTGCTGCAGGGCTGGATGTACCCGCCGGATTGCGTTGAGCTGGGTTATCCACGGTTCCAGCGATCGTCCTTGAGCTAACGCGCCGGCGAAGTCGCGGGGGCGCAGCTGGTATTTCTCGCTGTCCAGGTATTCCTCACTGCCCGGCGCGATCGGTGTGTTCTCGAACAGCTCAAAGCCGGAGTAGACACCCCAGGAGGGAGACAGCGTGGCGGCCAGCGCGGCCCGAATGGCGAACATACCGGGGCCGCCCTGCTGTAGTGACTCGTGCAGGATGTCCGGGGTATTGACGAAAAAGTTCGGTCGCATTTCGTCAGCCCGGGAGGCCAGCTCGGTCGCGTACTCGGTGAGCTCCTGTTTATCGGTGCGCCAGGTGAAGTACGTGTAGGACTGGGTAAACCCGAGCCGGGCCAGCCCGTAGAGCCGCGCCGGCCGGGTGAATGCCTCGGCTAGGAAAAGTACATCCGGGTGGCGGTCCTTGACCTGCCAGATCAGCCACTGCCAGAAGTCCGGCGGCTTGGTGTGCGGATTGTCCACCCGGAAGATTCGCACCCCGCGCTCTACCCAGAACAGCAGTACCCGCAGCATTTCCAGGTAGCTGCCGCGAGGGTCGGAGTCGAAGTTGAGCGGGTAGATGTCCTGATAGCGCTTGGGTGGGTTCTCCGCGTAGGCGATCGTCCCGTCCGGGCGAGTGGTGAACCACTCTTGGTGTTCCTTGGCCCACGGGTGATCCGGCGCACATTGGAGTGCGTAATCCAGAGCGACTTCCATCCCGAGCTCGCCGGCCCTGACGACGAAGGCCTCGAAGTCTTCGAACGTGCCCAGCCGGGGATGCAGCGCGTCGTGCCCGCCCTCGACCGAGCCGATCGCCCAGGGCGAACCGACATCGTCGGGTCCGGCCTGCATGGTGTTGTTGGCGCCCTTGCGGTTCACCTCACCGATCGGGTGGATCGGCGGCAGGTACACCACGTCGAAGCCCATCTTGGCGATCCGGTCCAGCTCACCGATAGCGGTCGCGAAGGTTCCGTGTACCGGGTTGCCGTGTGCGTCCCAGCCGCCGGTGGATCGGGGAAAAATCTCATACCAGGAGCTGAACAGGGCACGAGGGCGATCCACCCACACCTTGTGCGAACCGCCCTTGGTGATCAGATCACGCAGTGGGTCGGCGGTGAGAACGTCGATCACCGGCTCGTCGAGTGCCGGTGCGACCCGCTCGGACAGCGGCAGCTCGACATCCCGCAACGTCACCGCCGCGGTGCTCAGCGTCGTTCGGTGAGCCTGCTGGCCGGGCCGGCGAGCCGCTCGCTCCAGCAACCGCGCGCCCGTGATCAGGTCATTCTCCAACTCGGATACGGTCTGGCCGGCGCCGATCTTCACCTCGATCGCGTGCCGCCAGGTCTCCCAGGGATCGGCCCAGCCATCCACCCGGAAATTCCACCAACCGACCTCGTCAGCCACCACAGTCGCGGTGAACTGGTCAAGGCCCGGCGGCCCTGGCTGCATCCGGGTCTGGCTGCCCGACCCGTTGCCCGGACCGCGCCAGACCACCGTGGCGCCCACCGCGTCGTGGCCCTCGCGCCAGACCGTGGCGCAGATCGGAATGTGTTCGCCAACGACCGCTTTGCTGGGATACCTCCCGCATGAGACCGCGGGCGTCACATCATCGATGGCGATCCGACCACTCACCCCTGTCGCCCCTTCCCTCGGTCCTGCCCCGCTCTCCAGTCTGCCGGGATCGGCCGACCGCTGCGCGTCGGGTGTGACACTCGTGACGTCATCGAGTTGTGGGTCGGAGAACGCGGGGCCGCCGGATAAAGTCCGCCCATGAGAGCACTGCGCCGGTTCACCGTCCGGGCCCAGCTGCCGGGACCGCTGGCAGCCCTGGAGACGTTGGCCGCCAACCTGCGGTGGAGCTGGCACCCGCCGACCCAGGACCTGTTCGCCTCCCTGGACGAGCGCACCTGGGCCGTCGTCAACGGGGATCCGATGCGGTTGCTCGGTGAGATTCCCACCCGTCGGCTCACCGCGCTGGCCGCTGACGAGGCGGTGGTGGCCCGCACCCACGCGCTGGCTGAGGATCTGCGCCGCTACCTTGACGATCCCCGGTGGTACCAGCAGCGCGCGGAAGCGCTACCGGCGGCGATCGCCTACTTCTCGATGGAGTTCGGCGTCTCCGAGGTCCTGCCGTTCTATTCCGGAGGTCTGGGCGTGCTGGCGGGTGACCACCTCAAGGCGGCCTCAGACCTGGGGGTGCCGCTGATCGGCGTCGGTTTGCTCTACGGCTCGGGCTACTTCCGCCAGTCGTTGTCGCTGGACGGTTGGCAGCTGGAGCATTACCCAGTCCTGGATCCGCAGGGTCTGCCGCTGCACCTGCTGGTTGACGCCGCCGGTGCGCCGCTGCTGGTGGGAGTCAACGTGCCCTGCGGACGGGTGCTGAGCGCGCGGATCTGGCGGGCTGACATCGGGCGGGTTCCGCTGCTGCTGCTGGACTCAGACATCGAGGATAATCCGGATGACCTGCGCGGGGTCACTGACCGGCTCTATGGCGGCGACCAGGACCACCGGATCACCCAGGAGATCCTGGCCGGGATCGGCGGGGTCCGTGCGGTGCGGATGTTCTGCCAGCTCACCGGCCATCCCGAACCTGAGGTGTTCCACACCAACGAGGGCCACGCCGGCTTTCTCGGCCTGGAACGGATCCGTGAGCTGATCGCCGACGACGGGCTGACTTTTGACGCCGCCTTGGCTGCGGTGCGGGCCGGCACCGTATTCACCACGCACACCCCGGTGCCGGCCGGGATCGACCGCTTCCCGGTCGACCTGGTCCGCCACCACTTCGTCGGACCATCCAACGATGGGTCCTCGAACGGCGCTGCGCTGCTGCCTGGCGTCGACGTCAACCGGGTGCTGGCGTTGGGCGCCGAGGACCACGGCGGGATGTTCAACATGGCGCACATGGGGCTGCGGCTGGCCCAGCGCGCCAACGGCGTTTCGCAACTGCATGGTGCGGTGTCCCGGGCGATGTTCCGTGGGCTGTGGCCGGAGTTCGACGTCGACGAGGTGCCAATCGGATCGGTGACCAACGGGGTGCACGGCCCGACCTGGGCGGCGCGCGAACTCACCGGTGTGCTCGGCGAATCCGACGATGGCAGTGCGGCCCTGTCGGCGCCTGACTCAGTTCTGTGGGACCTACGTTGCGTACTACGCGCCAAACTGGTGGACGACGTGCGCAGGCGGGTCCGGGCCGCGTGGTTGGAGCGCGGCGCCTCCGCGCCGGAGCTGGGCTGGACGTCGCGGATCTTCGACCCCCAGGTGCTCACGATGGGTTTCGCCCGCCGGGTGCCCACCTACAAGCGGCTCACCCTGATGCTGCGCGACCCCGAACGGCTCCGGGCCTTGCTGCTGGATCCGGAGCGGCCAGTGCAGTTGATCATCGCCGGCAAGTCGCACCCAGCTGACGATGGTGGCAAGGCGCTGATTCAGCAGGTGGTTCGGTTCGCTGACTCGCCGGACGTCCGGCACCGGATAGCCTTCCTGCCCGACTACGACATGTCGATGGCCCGGTACCTGTACTGGGGCTGCGACGTGTGGCTGAACAATCCACTGCGGCCGTTGGAGGCGTGCGGCACCTCGGGGATGAAGTCCGCACTCAACGGTGGGCTCAACCTGTCGATCCGGGACGGCTGGTGGGATGAGCTCTACGACGGCCGCAACGGCTGGGCCATCCCGACTGCCGACGGCGTCGAGAATCCGGAGCGGCGTGACACCCTGGAGGCCAACGCACTTTACGAGCTGATCGCAACGCACCTCGTCCCCGAGTTCTACGACCGTGGCGCCGACGGCGTGCCGACCAGCTGGGTGACCATGGTGCGGCACACCCTGGCCACGTTGCGCCCGCAGGTGCAGGCCGGCCGGATGGTGCAGGAGTACGTAGAGCGGCTCTACGCGCCGGCCGCCGGCTCGGCGGCGGCGGTGCGCGCCGACTCCTTCGCCGGGGCCCGCGACCTGGCGCGATACCGGTTGCGGGTCGGCGCGGCTTGGCCTCGGGTCCGGGTAGCGCAGGTGGACATTTCGGGCCTGCCGGACACGCCGGAGCTGGGCTCGGAGATGACGGTCCGCGCGGCGGTCGTGTTAGCCGGGCTGAAGCCGTGCGACGTCGACGTCCAGGTCGTGGTCGGGCGGGTGGACGACCGGGAGGAGTTGCAGGACCCGCTGGTGGTGACCATGCAGCCGGCTGGCGAAGCGGATGGCGACAGCGACCGATTCGAGGCGACGTTACGGCTGCCGCACGCCGGATTGGTCGGGTACACCGTGCGCGTCCTGCCGCAACACCCGCTGATGGCTGTCCCCGCCGAGTTCGGCCTCCTCCACCTGGCCACCTGAGCCCTTGATCACGGTTTATGTGACTGGGGCGACATGCCGTGTCGTTCTTGCCACACAAACCCTGATCATCAGCGTGGGTCGTCCACACCCGTGGTGTTGTCCACAGCGCGAGTGCACGGACGCTGCGGGCGGTCGCTGATTCGGCGATGCTCGTGCTCATGTTGATCGAGGAACTCGCGGATTCGCACTGCGGAGTGCTGACTCGGGAACAGGCATTGCGCGGCGGGCTGACGCTCCGGCAGGTGCAGCACCGGGTCCGCACGGGACGGTGGATCACTCTCCATCCAGGGGTCTATCTGGTCGGGCGCCGGGAAGCTGACCAGCAGGCGTGCACACGGGCGGCTGTGGCGTGGGCGGGTTCGGACGCCGTGGCGAGCGGATTGACGGCGGCCTGGTGGTGGGGCCTACGCGACTGGGCGCCGGGAGCCGCTGAGGTGACGGTGCCCCGGGCGCGATCTCCGCGCCTCGCGGCCGGGGTGGCGGTGCGCCGCCGAAACCTCGACCCGGCGGATCTGATGGTGTTGCGCGGGCTGCCGGTGACCGCGCTGCCGCTCACCGTCCTCGACGCGGCGGCGGCACTGGGTAGCGACTCCGGACGGCCGCTGGTGGATCGGGCGCTGCAGCAGCGGGTGTCGTTCGCCGATCTGCACGCCGCGTACTGCCGATCATTCGGCAGGCACGGATCGCCGTGGCTGGGGCAGGTACTGAGGCAGGCGGCAGATGGAGCTAGCTCGGATGCCGAACGGATCCTGCACCGGCTGCTCCGAGGTGCTCGGATCGACGGCTGGGTGGCCAATTACCTGGCGGTACTGTCCGGAGCCGAGTACTGGATCGACGTCGCCTTCGTGGCGCGCCGGCTGGCCGTCGAGGTTGATGGTTGGGCATGGCACTCCGACGTCGACCGGTTCGCCCACGATCGGCGCCGGCAGAACGCACTTGTGCTAGCGGGGTGGACGGTGCTGCGCTTCACCTGGCATGACCTGATGTCGCGGCCGCAGGCCGTGGTAGCCGAGATTCGCGCGGCCCTTCGGGACTGATCACGGTTTGTGGTGTGCCACGAGTACGCAGGGAGGTTCGGATGTAGAGGTCTGAGGCTTCGTGTGTGGTGCTGTGTTGGTGATGGAGGTGGGCCCTTCGGGACCGCTCTGCAGGGGGAGGTTCCAAACCACCGCATGCTGCTGCG
>DASUII010000072.1:0-6687 GCA_036279835.1 Pseudonocardiaceae bacterium | reverse complement strand
TTCGACCGCTTACCGTCCTATTTGACCGCTGACCGCGCCAGTGCCTTGGCCGGACAATACCCGCGCGGCGTAACTTTTCTTACCCTGATGGACCGCCTGCACCACACAAAGTAATTGTGTGCAACCCGGACGATCCACTTGTCACACCTCCAATGCCTCGACGGAGTGGGCTCGGACGCACCTGGGACACTGGTCGCAGACCAAGCCGATCACCCGCCCGCGGTGCTCGCCAACCGGAGGAACTCGTTGAGCACTTCGCCCGACGCCGGACCGCTCATCGTGCAGTCCGACAAAACCCTGCTGCTGGAGGTCGAGCATCCAGCCGCGGGGCTGGCCCGCGCCGCGATTGCGCCGTTCGCGGAGCTCGAGCGCGCGCCGGAACACGTGCACACCTACCGGGTAACCCCGCTGGCGCTGTGGAATGCGCGAGCCGCGGGTCACGACGCCGAACAGGTCGTCGATGCGCTGGTGCGCTTCTCCCGGTACGCCGTGCCGCAGCCGTTGCTGGTCGACGTTGTGGACACGATGAGCCGCTACGGGCGGTTGCAGCTAGTTGCGCATCCGACGCATGGGCTGGCGCTGGTCGCACTCGACCGCGCGGTACTCGAGGAAGTGCTGCGGCACCGCAAGATCGCTCCGATGCTGGGAGCCCGGGTCGACGACGACACCGTGCTGGTCCATCCGTCCGAACGCGGCCGGCTCAAGCAGGGCCTGCTCAAGGCCGGTTGGCCGGCCGAGGATCTCGCCGGCTACGTCGACGGTGAAGCGCACGCGATCGCGCTGGTCGAGGATGGCTGGTCGCTGCGTACTTACCAGAGCGATGCGGTGATCGGGTTCTGGGCGGGCGGGTCCGGGGTCGTTGTACTGCCATGCGGGGCGGGAAAGACCCTGGTCGGGATCGCCGCGATGGCGCAAGCGCAAGCGACCACGCTGATCCTGGTCACCAACACCGTTGCCGGCCGGCAATGGAAGCGCGAGCTGGTCGCGCGTACCTCGCTGTCCGACGACGAGGTCGGCGAGTACTCCGGTGAGCGCAAGGAGATCCGCCCGGTGACGATCGCGACCTACCAGGTCATGACCCGCAAGTCGAAAGGTGAATACCGACATCTGGATCTGTTCGATTCCCGGGACTGGGGATTGATCATCTATGACGAGGTGCACCTGCTGCCCGCGCCGGTCTTCCGGATGACCGCCGATCTGCAGTCCCGCCGCCGGCTCGGGCTGACCGCCACCCTGGTGCGCGAGGACGGCCGGGAGGGCGATGTGTTCTCCCTGATCGGCCCCAAGCGCTACGACGCTCCGTGGCGCGACATCGAGTCCCAGGGCTGGATCGCCCCGGCAGACTGCGTGGAGGTACGCGTCACGCTGACCGACGCCGAGCGGCTGCGCTATGCCACCGCGGAGGCCGACGAACGCTACCGGGTCTGTTCCACCGCGCGCAGCAAGCTAGCCGTCGTGTCGGCCATCATGGCCCGGCACCCGGACGAGCCAACCCTGGTGATCGGCGCGTACCTGGAGCAAATTGCCGAGCTCGGCGAGGCCCTGGACGCTCCGGTGGTGCAAGGCTCGACCCGCAACTCTGAGCGGGAGACCCTCTACGAGGCGTTTCGCCGGGGCGAAGTACGCACGCTGGTCGTGTCCAAGGTGGCCAACTTCTCCATCGACCTGCCGGAGGCCTCGGTGGCGGTGCAGGTCTCCGGCACGTTCGGTTCCCGGCAGGAGGAGGCTCAGCGCCTCGGCCGCCTGTTACGCCCCAAGGGCGATGGCAGGCAGGCGCACTTCTACTCGGTGGTCGCCCGAGACACCCTGGACACTGACTACGCCGCCCACCGCCAGCGCTTCCTAGCCGAGCAGGGCTACGCCTACCGCATCATCGACGCCGATGACCTCCTAGGCCCCGCCATCCCCCAAGTCGACTAGCACCGTCGCCGGGGGTCCGTGTCGTGAACTCGACTGCACCGACGTTTCCAGCGGCGCTGAGGTCGTTCCTGTCGAGTTCACGACAGGCCCGATTCGCTGGCGCCGTCTGCGCAGCAGGCGGATGAGCAGGGCCAGCAGGATAAGTGCGGTGACTGCGGGTATGGCGCGCTTGGCGACCGCCCCACCGGCGGCTTCGAGCAGGTCGATCTCCTCAGCCATCGGCGCAGGCACCGGCCGCACGAGGGATGGCAGCACTCGAGCTGCCTGCGCTCGGTCTGGCGGCGCCACTGCCGGCGGCGCCACCGCCGGCTGGGCGACTGCCGACTGCGGCGGACCTGGTTGCGGTGATGCCTGCAGCGACGGGGCAGGTGGCGACTCGGCCACCGGTGCGGGTGCGTCCTGCTGCCCGAGGCTTCTGCTCAGGCAGTCCGCGAACTGACTGATGATCTTATTGCCTACATCCTCGATCAGACCTCGGCCGAACTGGGCCGGTCTGCCCGTGACGATCATGTCGGTGGCCACTGTGACCGCGGTACCCTGACCGTTTTCAACGAGGCTCGCAGCCACCGTCGCCGTTACGGTGCCCTGACCTCCAGATGCTGTACCGGTCGCCTGGATCACCGTCCGGTGCGCGGCCTCGTCAGTGTCGGTGAAGCGGCCCGATCCGCGATACTGCAAAGAGATCGGACCCAGCCGCACCTTCACGATCCCGGCAAACTCATCGCCACTTGCCGACGTGATGCTGGCTCCCGGAAAGCACGGGGCGACCCGCTCAGGATCCAGCAGTGCCCGCCAGACCGTGTCGATGGGCGCCGGAACCGTGAACTTGTGCTCAAGCTTCATGCACGCCAGCCTCCCACCCCTGCTGCGGCCGCCACAGCTCTCCCGGTGAGCACCCGGGCGAGGTGCTCGCGGTAGTCGGCGTCGGCACTGCCGTCCGACGTCGGGCTGGTGCCGTCGGCCGCATGCTCGGCCGCCGCGCGTATCGTCTCCGCGCTGGCCGGCTGGCCAATCAGCGCCTGCTCCACCCCGACTGCCCTGACCGGAGTAGCACCCATGTTGGTCAGCGCGACCCGGGCTTGCGCGATCGATCCGCCCTCGGTCCGCACCACCGCGGCGACGCCGACGATCGACCAGGCCTGCGCCACCCGGTTGAACTTCTCGTAGCGCGCGCCCCAGCCGGTTTTCTTCGGAATCCGCACCTCGACAAGCAGCTCATCGGGGCCGACCGCCGTGGTGAACAGATCCACGAAGAACTCCCCAGCCGGCACGGTGCGCCGCCCCGAGGGTCCGACGATGACCATCTCGCAGTCCAGCGCCACCGCAGGGGCCAGCAGGTCACCGGCGGGGTCGGCGTGCACCAGGGCGCCGCCGAAGGTGCCCCGGTGCCGGATCTGCGGATCACCCACCGTCAGGGTGGCCAGCGCTAGCAGCGCCGCATGTTCAGCGATCAGCTCGTTGTTGATCACATCGTGGTGCGTGGTCATCGCCCCGACCACGATGGCATCGCCGTCTTCACGTACCCCGCGCAATTCGCTGATCTTGTTCAGATCCACCAGGGTCGTCGGGGTGGCCAGCCGCAATCGGAGCACCGGAACCAGGCTCTGGCCCCCGGCGAGAACCTTGGCGTCCTCGCCGGCCTGGGACAGCACCTCCACCGCTTCCTGCACCGACGATGCGGCGACGTAGTCGAACGCTGACGGGATCACTCGACACCTCCCTGCTGCGCATCGATGGAGCCCAACCCGCCACCGGCAGCAGCCTCGGTGGCGTGCTCCGACGTGGATTTGACGGCTCCGCGAGCTGACTGCACCGCTCGCCATACCCGTTGCGGCGAGCACGGCATATCGATGTTGGTGACGCCGAGGTGACGCACCGCATCCAACACGGCGTTGACCACCGCGGGAGTGGAGGCGATAGTGCCGGCCTCCCCGACACCCTTGACACCCAGCGGATTTGAGGTTGCGGGGGTTACGGTCCGGTCGGTGGTGAAACTGGGCAGGTCCGCAGCAGAGGGCACCAGGTAGTCGGCCAGCGTGCCGGTGACCAAGGTGCCGCTCTCGTCGTGCACGGCCTCCTCGAACAATGCCTGCGCGATGCCCTGGGCTAGGCCCCCGTGAATCTGCCCCTCGACAATCAGCGGATTCACCACGGTTCCGACATCGTCCACACAGACGTAGCTGCGGATCTTCAGCGAGCCGGTCTCGGTGTCCACCTCGGCCGCGCAGAAATGGGTGCCATGCGGGAAGGAGAAGTTTTCCGGGTCGAAGGTGGCGTCGGAGTCCAGTGACGGCTCCATCCCCTCGGGGAAATTGTGTGAAGTGAACGTCGCGAACGCCACCTCCTGAATGGTGGTGGATCGGTCAGTTCCCTTGATGATGAACTTACCATTGTGGAACTGGAGATCTTGCTCAGAGCACTCGAGAAGATGAGCGGCGACCTTGCGGGCCTTCTCGATCACCTTATCCGCTGCATTGACCACCGCGATGCCGCCTACGACCAGCGACCGGGAACCGTAGGTGTCCAATCCCTTGGACGAGCTCTGAGTGTCGCCGTGCAGCACTTCGACGTCTTCGAAGGGAACGCCCAGTTTGTGGGCGATGAGCTGACTCCAGGCCGTCTCGTGGCCCTGGCCGTGGGGGGAAGTGCCGGTGACGACCTCGACCTTGCCGGTGGCCAGCATCCGGATGCTAGCGTGCTCCCAGCCACCGGCGCTGGCACCCAGCGCGCCGAGCAGGCGAGACGGTGCAAGGCCACACACCTCGGTGTACGTCGAGATACCGATGCCTAGCTGCGTTGGGTCGTTCGCCTCACGGAGGCGCCGCTGCTCGGCACGAAGACCGTCGTAGTCGAATAACTCCTTGGCGCGCGCGGTGGCCGCCTCGTAGTTGCCCGAGTCGTAAATCAGCCCGGCTGCGTTGGTGTAGGGGAACTCGTCATTCTGGATCCAGTTCTGCTCACGCAGCTCCAGGGGATCCCGGCCCAGCTCGACGGCGAGTTCATCCATGATCCGTTCGATGGCGAACGTGGCTTCTGGCCGCCCAGCCCCCCGGTAAGCATCGGTCCACGTCTTGTTCGTAAACACGTCGGTGCAGGTGAACTTGTATGCCGGGATCTTGTAGATGGCCGGTAAAATGAAGCCGCCGAACGGCGGGCACGCCGGGCTGAGCAGCCCCAAGTAGGCACCCATGTCGGCGGTCAGCTCGCCCTTCAGCGCGGTGACCGTGCCATCCTTCTTGGCAGAGATCGTGATGTCCTGGATTTGGTCACGACCGTGGTGCCCGGACACCATGGACTCCGACCGCGTCTCAGTCCACTTCATCGGCTTGCCCATCCGCCGAGCGACCAGCACGCTGAGGAACTCCTCCGGTATCACCTGGAGCTTGCCGCCGAACCCACCGCCAACGTCCGGTGCGATGACCCGGATCTTGTGCTCGGGCAGCCCCAGGCACAGCGCGGTCATCGTCTTGACGATGTGCGGCACCTGGGTGGACGACCACATGGTCAGCTGCTCGCCGGTGGGGTCGACCACGATGGAGCGTGGCTCCATGAATGCGGGAATCAGTCGCTGCTGGCGGAACCGGCGCTTAACGACGATCGAATCAGGGTCGGCCTCGGCCGAGGCGATCGCCTCATCGGCGTTGCCACCGGTGCCGGCCGTGGCTGAATCCAAAGTGAAGAAGGCCCACTTGTTGCTGCCGTAGTCCGGATGCACCACCGTTGAGTCGGTCAGCGCCGCCTCCATGTCCAGCACCGGCTCCAGGGGGTCATAGCCGACCTGGATGGCATCGGCAGCGTCCCTGGCAGCGGCCGCGTTACGGGCAACCACCACGGCCACGATCTCACCGGCGAAGCGGACCGTATCGCTCGCAATCGACACATGCCGCGGCGGTGTGGCATCGGCATTGATGGGGAAGACGCACGGCAGGCCGGATTGCTCGGCGTCTAGGTCAGCGCCGGTGTAAACGGCGATGACGCCGGGCAGCTGCTTGGCCGCCTCAATATCAATCCCGGTGATCGTGGCGCTGGCGAACGGGCTGCGCACCATAGCGAGGTGCAACATCCCCGGTAGCGTGATGTTGTCCGTCCAGCGGGTCCGGCCGGTGATCAGCCGAGCGTCCTCTTTGCGCTTGCGGGCCCGACCGAACTCGGCGCTCGCGGGCTGCGCGGTGGTGGTCATCAGTTACCCCCTCCGGCGACGGTGCTGGGTTGCCGTGCGGACATCTCGTTGGGCGCGCTTGCGGCCGGCTTCATCTTCTGCGCCGCGTCGAGCACGGCTCGCACGATGTTCTGATAACCGGTGCAGCGGCAGAGGTTGCCCTCCAGTCCCTCGCGCACCTTCTGCTCGTCCGGATCGGGATCGTCGCCCAGCAGGTCGATTGCCTGCATGATCATGCCGGGGGTGCAGAAACCACACTGGAGCGCATGATTGTCGTGGAACGCCTGCTGCATCGGGTGTAGCTGTCCATCGCGAGCTAGGCCTTCGATGGTGGTGATCTCGCTACCGTCGGCCTGGATCGCGAAAATCGAGCACGACTTCACGCTCCGACCGTTGAGGTGCACGGTACATGCGCCACAGTTGCTGGTGTCGCAGCCGACCACGGTTCCAATCTTTCCCAGCTTTTCCCGCAGGTAATACACCAGGAGAGTTCGTGCTTCGACGTCGTCGACGTAGGAGACGCCGTCAACCATGACAGTGATGCGTGTCACGGGCCAACTCCTCGTCCGGTCGGGGCCGCCGACCGCATGTGATGGGCGATCCCGGCA
>DASUII010000071.1:0-7402 GCA_036279835.1 Pseudonocardiaceae bacterium | reverse complement strand
TGGGCACCCTGAATGGGCGGACCGTCACCATCGTAGGCGACGTGCTGCATAGCAGGGTCGCCCGCTCGAACATTGACCTTTTGATCACGCTGGGTGCGCATGTCCATCTCGTCGCTCCGCCCACTCTGCTGCCCTGGGGGGTCGAGAACTGGGGCATACGAGAGGCGCGCGGTTGGCCGGTCACGGTCGGGCATGACCTTGATGCCGCATTACCCGGTACCGACGCGGTGATGATGCTGCGGGTGCAGGCCGAACGAATGCGTGGCCAGTTCTTTCCCTCGGCCCGGGAGTACTCGATCGACTACGGGCTCACCGAGGCGCGTCTGGCGCTGTTGCCCGAGCACGCTGTGGTACTTCATCCCGGGCCGATGCTGCGGGGGATGGAGATCGCGCACTCGGTTGCCGACTCACCCCGTGCCGCGATCACCGAACAGGTCCGTAACGGAGTGCATGTCCGGATGGCGGTGCTCTACCACCTGCTCGCAGCCCAAGAGGATCAGGCATGACCCGACCCCTGCTGTTGCGCGGGATCCGGCCCTATGGCGTGGGCGATCCGGTCGACCTGCTGGTCCGTGACGGGGTGATCGCCGAGCTGGGTGCCCAACTGGACGGAACCGGCGCCGAGCGCTTCGACGGCGGGGGCCTGGTTGCGTTGCCCGGCTTGGTCGACCTGCATGCCCACCTGCGCGAACCTGGTCGGGAGGACGCCGAGACGATCGCCACTGGCTCGGCAGCCGCGGCGCTGGGTGGTTACACCGCGGTGTTCGCGATGGCCAACACCGATCCGGTGGCCGACACCGCGGTCGTTGTCGAGCACGTGTACCGGCGCGGGCGGGATGTCGGACTGGTCGATGTGCACCCGGTCGGCGCGGTCACCGCCGGCCTGCGCGGGGAGCGGCTCGCTGAGCTGGGCGCCATGGCCGCGTCCGCAGCGGCAGTGCGGATGTTCTCCGACGACGGCTTGTGCGTGCACGATTCCCTGCTGATGCGCCGTGCCCTGGAGTACGTTCGAGGGCTGGGCGGGGTGATCGCCCAGCACGCCGAGGATCCTCGACTCACCGCCGGCGCCCAGGCCCACGAGGGAGAAGTCGCCGCCCGGTTGGGGCTGACCGGCTGGCCGGCCGCCGCGGAGGAGTCGATCGTGGCGCGGGACTGCCTGCTCGCCAGGGACGCTGCGGCGGCGTTGCATGTCTGCCACGTGTCCACCGCAGGCACGGTGGAGGTGCTGCGGTGGTCCAAGGAACGCGGAATCCGGGTATCCGCCGAGGTAACCCCACACCACTTACTGCTCACCGATGAGCGCCTGGCCGGCTACGACCCGGTCAACAAAGTTAACCCACCGCTGCGCACCCCTGCCGACACCGCGGCGCTGCGCGCCGCGTTGGCTGACGGGATCGTGGACTGCGTGGCCACCGACCATGCCCCGCACGCCGGCCAGGACAAGGACTGCGAGTGGTCCGCGGCCCGGCCCGGGATGCTGGGACTGCAGACAGCCCTGTCAGTGGTGCTGGCCACCATGGTGCGCCCCGGCCTGCTGGACTGGCGGGGGGTGGCCCGGGTGATGAGTGAGCGCCCGGCCCGCATCGGTCGGGCGACTGGCCAAGGCCGTCCGATCGCGGTCGGGGAGCCGGCGACACTGATCCTGGTCGACCCAGACGCCACCTGGACGGTGCGCGGGGCGCAGCTGGCCAGTCTCGCGGACAACACCCCCTTTGAGGGGATGGAGCTGCCCGGCCGGGTGCTGGTCACCATGCTGCGCGGCGCGATCACCGCCGAGGACGGGAAGGTGCTGTGTTGACCAAAACAACGGCGCGCGGGCTGGCGCTGCTGGTGCTGGAGGACGGCACCATCGTGCGGGGCGAAACCTACGGCGCGGTGGGTCAGACGCTGGGTGAGGCAGTGTTCGCCACCGGAATGACCGGTTACCAGGAGACCCTCACCGACCCGTCCTACCGCCGGCAGATCGTGGTGCAGACCGCGCCGCACATCGGCAACACCGGCTGGAACGACGAGGACCACGAGTCGCACCGGATCTGGGTCGCAGGCTACGTGGTGCGCGACCCTGCCCGGCTACCGTCCAGCTGGCGCTCCCTGCGGCCGCTGGACGAAGAGCTGTCAGCCCAAAGCGTCGTGGGGATCTCCGGGGTGGACACCCGCGCTCTGACCCGCCGGCTTCGCGAGCATGGCTCGATGCGCGCCGGCATCTTCTCCGGCGACGCCCTGGCTGATTCGGCGCAGCTGCTGGCGCGGGTGCTGGCCAGCCCCCCGATGGCCGGCGCCGACCTCGTCGGCGAAGTCACCACCAGCAATCCCTACACCGTCCCCGCCACCCGCATTCAGCGGCGGTTCCGCGTGGTGGCGCTGGATTTGGGGATCAAGTCCAACACCCCGCGGATGCTGGCTGCGCTAGGGATCGAGACCCATGTCCTGCCAGCCACTGCCAGCCTGGAGCAGGTATTAGAGCTGTCTCCCGACGGCCTCTTCCTGTCCAACGGGCCGGGCGATCCGGCCACCGCACACCACGCGGTCGAGCTGACCCGCCAAGTGCTGGAGCGACGGCTCCCACTGTTCGGGATTTGCTTCGGCAACCAGATCCTCGGCCGGGCACTGGGTCGAGGAACCTACAAGATGCGCTACGGGCACCGCGGCATCAACGTCCCAGTTGTCGAGCATGCCACCGGGCGAGTGGCGATCACCTCGCAAAACCACGGTTTCGCAGTAGTGGGGGAGCCGGGCGAACGCTTCGACTCCGACTTCGGCGCCGCGGTAGTCAGCCACTCCTGTCCCAACGACAACACCGTAGAAGGCCTCACCTGCCTGGATACTCCAGCCTTCAGCGTCCAGTACCACCCCGAAGCAGCCGCCGGCCCACACGACGCCGCATACCTCTTCGACCGCTTCTACCAGCTCATGGCCCACCCCGACCGCCATTCGGAGCCGAATAGCGGTCTCGTGAGGGTCGAAAACGACGATTCGGCTCCGAATGGCGCTAGAGGGGGGAACTAGTGGGCAGGAGAGCTGATATTCGGCATGTCCTGGTGGTGGGGTCTGGGCCGATTGTCATCGGGCAGGGGTGTGAGTTCGACTACTCGGGTACACAAGCTTGCCGGGTGTTGCGGGAGGAGGGGCTGCGGGTCAGCCTGGTGAACTCAAACCCAGCGACGATCATGACCGACCCGGAGTTCGCCGATGCGACCTACATCGAGCCGATCACCCCGGAGTTCGTCGAGAAGGTGATCGCCGCCGAGCAGACTGCCGGGTTTCCTGTAACAGCGTTGCTGGCCACCCTGGGCGGGCAGACCGCGCTGAACACCGCCGTGGCCCTGCACGAGCGTGGGGTGCTGGCGCGTTACGGCGTGGAGTTGATCGGCGCCGACATCGAGGCCATCCAGCGCGGTGAGGACCGGTTGAAGTTCAAGGAAGTGGTGCACGCGGTGGGCGCCGAGGTGCCCCGCAGCGCCGTCTGCGGCTCGCTGGGGCAGATCCGCGAGGCTGCCGGTGAGCTCGGTCTGCCAGTGGTGATCCGGCCGTCGTACACCATGGGCGGGCTCGGCTCCGGGATGGCGCACACTCCGGCCGAGCTGGAGCGGCTTGGCACCGCGGGCCTGGCCGAGAGCCCAGTGCATCAGGTGCTCATCGAGGAGAGCGTGCTGGGCTGGAAGGAATACGAACTCGAGCTGATGCGCGACCATCGGGACAACGTGGTGGTGGTGTGTTCGATCGAGAACATCGATCCGATGGGCGTGCACACCGGGGACTCGGTCACTGTCGCCCCGGTGATGACGCTCACCGACCGCGAGTACCAGCACATGCGTGACGTCGCTATCGCGGTGCTTCGCGAGGTCGGGGTGGACACCGGCGGCTGCAACATCCAGTTCGCGGTGCATCCCAGCACCGGCCGGCTAGTCGTGATCGAGATGAACCCTCGAGTGTCTCGCTCGTCCGCGTTGGCGTCGAAGGCCACCGGCTTCCCCATCGCCAAGATCGCGGCGAAACTAGCGATCGGCTACACCCTGGATGAGATCACCAACGACATCACCGGGGAGACCCCGGCCAGCTTCGAGCCCACCCTGGACTATGTGGTGGTCAAGGTGCCGCGGTTCGCGTTCGAGAAGTTCCCCGGTGCGGACCCCACGCTGACCACCACTATGAAGTCGGTGGGGGAGGCGATGGCGCTGGGTCGCTCGTTCCCCGAGGCGCTGGGCAAGGCGCTGCGCTCGATGGAGACTTCCGCTGCCGGCTTCTGGACCAGGCCCGATCCCCCCGACGTCACCGTGGCCTCGGAGCTGGCAGCGCTGCGCGTTCCCCATGACGGGCGGCTCTACGCCGCCGAGCGGGCGCTTCGGCTGGGCGCGACGGTTGCTCAGGTCGCAGCGGCTTCGGGGATCGATCCGTGGTTCATCGACCAGATCGCCGGTCTGGTGGAGTTGCGGGCGGAACTCGTGGTCGCCCGGGAACTGGACGAGCCGCTGCTGCGCCGCGCCAAGCGCGCCGGCATCTCCGACCGGCAGCTCGCTGCCGTGCGCGCCGAGCTCACCGAGCCGCAGGTCGCCGCGCTGCGGCACCGGCTGGGCGTGCGACCGGTGTACAAGACCGTGGACACCTGTGCCGCCGAGTTCGCGGCTCGCACCCCGTACCACTACTCAGCCTACGAGAGTGACCCCGAGGCCGAGACCGAGGTCAGCGAGCAGCGGGAACGACCCAAGGTGATCATCTTGGGTTCCGGGCCGAACCGGATCGGCCAGGGCATCGAGTTCGACTACTCGTGCGTGCACGCCGCGATGGCACTGCGCGCTGCCCCTGATAACGAGGGTCGCGGCTACGAGACAGTGATGATCAACTGTAATCCGGAGACCGTGTCCACCGACTACGACACCGCAGACCGGCTCTACTTCGAGCCGCTGACCTTCGAAGATGTCATGGAGGTGGTGCACGCCGAGCGGTGCTCAGGCACCGTGGCGGGCGTGATCGTGCAGCTGGGCGGGCAGACCCCGCTAGGTCTCGCGCAGCGGCTTGCCGACGCGGGTGTCCCGGTGGTCGGTACGTCGCCGGCGGCGATTCACCTCGCCGAGGATCGTGGATCGTTCGGCGCGGTGCTGGAGCGTGCCGGGTTGCCGGCCCCGGCCTTCGGCACCGCCACGTCGTTCGCGGAGGCCCGCAAGATCGCCGACGAGATCGGCTACCCGGTGCTGGTCCGCCCCTCCTACGTGCTCGGCGGACGCGGCATGGAGATCGTCTACGACGAGCAGACCCTCGCTGGTTACATCGCCAGGGCCACCGAAGTCACTCCCGAGCACCCGGTCTTGGTAGACCGCTTCCTCGATGACGCCATCGAGATCGACGTCGACGCGCTGTGCGACGGCGCCGAGGTCTATCTCGGCGGGATCATGGAACATATCGAGGAGGCTGGGGTGCACTCCGGGGACTCCGCCTGCGCGTTGCCACCGATCACGCTGGGGGAGTCCGACCTGGCTGCGGTGCGAACCTCGACCGAGGCGATCGCCCGCGAGATCGGCGTCCTCGGGCTGCTCAACGTGCAGTACGCGCTGAAAGACGACGTGCTCTACGTGCTGGAGGCCAACCCGCGAGCCAGCCGCACGGCCCCGTTCGTCTCCAAGGCGACCGCTGTGCCGCTGGCCAAGGCCGCCGCCCGGATCATGCTCGGCGCCAGCATCGCGCAACTGCGCGCTGAGGGCCTGCTCATTGCGCATGGCGACGGTGGTGACCTGCCGGCCGATGCGCCTGTGGCGGTCAAGGAGGCCGTGCTCCCGTTCCACCGGTTCCGCACCCCGGAGGGTCAGGGGGTGGACTCGCTGCTCGGGCCGGAGATGAAATCCACCGGCGAGGTCATGGGCATCGACGTCGCGTTCGGTCAGGCTTTTGCGAAGTCGCAGGCCGCGGCTTACGGCTCGCTGCCGACGTCGGGCCGGGTGTTCGTGTCGGTGGCCAACCGGGACAAGCGGGCCATGGTGTTCCCGGCCGCACGGCTAGCTGATCTCGGTTTCGAGGTCCTCGCCACCCGGGGAACCGCGAACACGCTACGCCGCAATGGCATCCCCTGCATCGTCGTGCGTAAGCACTTCGAAGGACCGGACAACATCGTTGACCTGATCAACGCGGGGCAAGTCGATATGATCATCAACACCCCGTACGGCAACCCTGGCCCCCGGGTGGACGGTTACGAGATCCGCACCGCCGCAGTATCTCGATCCATCCCGTGCATCACCACGATGCAGGGCGCCGCGGCAGCCGTCCAAGGCATCGAAGCCCTCATCCGCGGCGACATCACCGTTCGCCCCCTCCAGTCCCTGCACGCCGCCCTCCGCGCCGCCCCGGCCCACCCGCATTCAGCGGGCTCCGCGGGGTTTTCCAGTGCCGGATAACAACGCTCAGCCCCCCGGTAAGCCCACCGAATGTGGGTTCGGTGCACGGTTGAGCGCGGCGGTGGCGGCTCGGGGACCGTTGTGCGGGGGGATCGATCCGCATCCGGGGTTGCTGCAGGAGTGGGGGTTGGGCGACGACGTGGTGGGGCTTGAGAGGTTCGCGCTGGGCGCGGTCGAGGCCCTAGCGCCGGAGCTGGCCCTGGTCAAGCCCCAGTCGGCGTTTTTCGAACGGCACGGGGCACGAGGCATCGAAGTGTTGGAGCGGGTGCTGCTGGCCGCCCGGGATGCCGGTGCGCTGGTGTTGCTCGACGTCAAGCGCGGTGACATCGGCACCACCATGGCCGGGTATGCCACCGCCTACCTCAGCGACGGCGCGCCACTGGCGGCCGACGCGATCACCGTCTCGCCCTACCTGGGTATCGGCGCGCTGGATCCGGCATTCGAGCTGGCCGGTCGGACCGGGCGCGGAGTGTTCGTGCTGGCACTGACCTCCAACCCCGAGGGTGGCGACGTGCAGGCCGCGGTCACCGGTACCGGAGCCACCGTCGCACAGTCCGTCGTCGATGCCGTCGCCGCCCGCAACGCCGGCCGGCGTCCCGGCGGCGACATCGGTGTGGTGGTGGGTGCTACCGCACAGCTCGGGGCCCTGCGGCTCGACGCGCTCAACGGCCCGATACTGGCGCCCGGGATAGGCGCGCAGGGCGCCTGCCTGGCCACCTTGCCGGAGATCTTCGGGGTGGCCATCCGCTACGTCGTGCCAACGACATCACGTGACCTGCTGCGCCATGGGCCACACCCGGCCTCACTACGACACGCCGCTCGACGAATCGCCGACCAGGCTGGCGCCGTGCTCCGTCCACCGGCCGGACAGCGCGGCAGTGGCACCCCGGGTTAAGCGGCTGGTCGCGTGGGGGATACGGTCGCCGCACTATCCAGATTATCCCTTAGCACTAGCAATCGACGGAGGAGACCGTGGCCCTTCCCCAGCTGACCGAGGAGCAGCGGGCCGCTGCATTGGA
>DASUII010000070.1:0-20825 GCA_036279835.1 Pseudonocardiaceae bacterium | reverse complement strand
GAACTCGACGCCGTCGCCGACGAACTCAACAACCGTCCACGACAGACACTCAACTGGAAGAAACCGACCGAAGTCCTCAACAGTTTCCTTGTCGAGGCTGGTTGAAGCTGGTGGTGCGTCCACTACTTGACACCAAGCGGGCTTACCAGTCACCGGATCAGGCCCGGCATAGACGCGAATGCGTAGCGAGTCGCCCCGTGCCTCGATGTTGCCCCGGGGTCGAGCGTCAGCACGTGCCTTGGTCATGCACAGAGCATAGTTTATGCTCAAAGCTATGCCCATAGATCAAATATCGAGATCTTGAGAGAGTCATCTACCCTGGTAGAACCGGTGGGCGATACTTACCACAATACGAACCACTGGGTGCTGGTCCTTGCGCCCGAGATCACTCTCCGTCCAGTCGGAACCCGGCAGCTTGCAGCGGGCGATACGCGATGAACCCCCACGACTGTGGTCAAGGATTAGTGCGGGACTTCGGGCTGGCGTACGTCATCTGCATGGTGAATTACCTGCGTGTGGTTCATGACTCATGCGCCGACCGGTCGCTCGGATACCGGCTCGCAGGTCTTAGCCTGGATCCGCAGACCAGTCGTGAGACGATCTTGGTAGCTGAAGATCCGAGAATGTGATCTTGTTTGGCGGGTGATGCGTGGAGAGGCTGCTGGCCTGCTCAGCTTTTCCACTGTTGGGGTTGTTCGGGCCGGGGTGGCGCTCGGACAGGGTCAGGTGGTGGCTGGTGGGCCTGGGCCGCCGATGACCTGTTGCCATAGCCGTAGCCATGCCGGAGCCCAAGGCCATCGCCGTGGCAGGTGCAGATTGATGTGCATGCGGGGCGGGCGAGTCGGGCCGCACGGTGATGATCCGTCGGCGCAGGGTCGCGCCGCGGGCGATGCGGTGAGAGTCGCCGGCGAGTGTCCCGGCGGCGTGGAGCAGGGTGTGGGCGATTGCAGCGCACAGCACCCATGCGGAGTTGGCGCCGAATCGCCCCAGGGAGTGATGTGCAGCTGCACGAGTTGTCTGGCTTGGGGACGCCTGTTGGGCCATGGATTGTGCGTGCGGTCTTCCAGCTGGTGGTTTCATCCGCTCCAGACTTCGAGCACCCCTTCGAGGCCACGCACCTGACACCAGACTGTGGCCCGAGCCGCCGACCGAACTCGACCTGGCTACCCCACATGGTTCTCGATCCGGACGCCTATAGCGCGCCGGGCCGGGTATTCGTTCGCGGTGGTGGCGGCGTCGGCTTGCAGCCGGGCGAGCGGTTGTCCGCGCAGGGACCGTGGCTGTGGGATGCGCCAAAACCCGACTACTGGCAAGCGTATCCGGGTGGGTAAGACTACCGGTTGGCGCAAGGTGCCCGAATTCACATCGAGTGGGGCCGGTAAGCCGTAATCGCTCGATGTCGCGCGTCGGGGCGGCTGTGCAAGCGTCGTTGAAGTCCAGGGCGCGCGGATTCCACCGCTACGCGCCGCGCTAGCCTGGTCTGCGTACCCCTTCGCCGGGGTTCCGCCCCGGGGATAGCTCCCCCGGGCATCGGCGGGGGGTTCCGGCGGGGAGAGGTTCTGATGGACGCTGAGGATGCGTCGACGATAGGCGCGCGCGCTCGCAAGATCCGCACTCGGCGCGGACTGAGCCTGGACGTGGCCGCAGGGCTGGCCGGGATCACCAAGGGCTACTTGTCGATGCTGGAACGCGGCCAGCGGGGGTTCAACCGGCGTGGCCTACTGGACGATCTGGCTAATGCCCTCGGCTGTTCCGTGGCCGACTTGACCGGGCAGCCCTACTTGCCGCCGGACCCAACGGCTGATGCAATGATCACGGTCCCGGGCATCGAGCTCGCGATCCACGACTGCACCTTGGATGACGTGCCGGATATCCCGGCGCGGCCGGTGGCTGAGCTGGTGAGGCTTGCGCGGCAAGCCAATACACATTGTGACGAGACTCGATACGGGCTGGCCGGGCAGGATTTCGGCCCGATGCTCAGTGAGCTACACGTCCACGCCGCTATCGGCGATAGCGACACTCGTCGTACGGCGTTGGTTGCGCTGGTGGAGGCATGCATCGCAGCGTCGGGCGCGGTCCGAGCGTTGGGACATGGTGCGTTGGCCGCTGCCGTCGCCCGGCGCGGTTTCGACGCCGCCAACCAGCTCGGCGACCCAGCATTGACCGCATTCGCGTCCATGCAGCGCGCCGGGGCCCTGATCCGGCTGGGTGCTCGGCATCGGGCCGCAACGGTGCTCGGTGATGCTCTGTTAGCCCGAAGTTTCCTGATCTTGAACGTGTGTGGCCGGTTTGAGCTGGGGATTTGTTGTTTAGGCCGGTTTTGGTCTGTCTACCTCAGGGTGAGTGGGATCGGGGCGCCGATCAGTTCGAATGCTCGATGTTGGGTGGGGGTTGGCAGGGTGATCTTGTCGAAGGTCGTCTGGGCGAGGGTGATGGTGATGGTGTTACGGGTCAGGGTGGCCATATGTTCGAGCAGGCCACGGAAGCTGTGCAGCGGCTGGCCGTCGGGACTGGTGTGGCGGCTGGCTTTGTGGTCTGCGCTGGCCGAGCGTGTGGCGGGGCCGACGGGGTTGTCTCGGGCCGGTGGGTGCTCGTCGGTGTAGGTCAGTTCGGCCAGTGTGATGCGCAGGTGCCAGGTGAGGTAGCAGGCCAGCATGCAGATCAGCACGTGGGCGCGGACCCGGTCGGGCAGGTAGTGGTGGATCGGGCGCAGATCCAGGTCGTCGGCCTTGATCGAGCGGAAGTCCCGCTCGAGGTGGGCGAGGTTTTTGTAGGCGTCAACGGTGGCGGGCGCGTCGAGTGTGGTGGCGGGGACGCTGGTGCGGATGACGTAGATGCCATCCAGCGCGGCCTCGGCTGCGATCTGGTCGGCCCGTCGGGTCAGGGTCAGACTGGTGTCGGTGATCGCGGTGTCGAAGTGCTTGGCCATCTTGTAGCGGTTGATGAGTTTCCCGACCTTGATCCCGATCGCATCGGCTCCGGCCAACCGGCCTTCGGTCACGGCCGTGACGATCGGGACCAGCGCGGTCTCGGTGGCGGCCAGCAGCGCGTCGCGTGTGCGGGCTCGTTGGGTCGCCAGCAGCGGGTTGCGGCAGGCGATCAACCGCTCGCCGGGGTAGTCGGGGTGGCTGATCTCGGCCAGGTCCTGCTGATCGAACAGGCTCATCTGCAGCGGCCCCTGCTCGGCCGCCAACTTCGCGATGGCCGGGGCGCGCAGGCAGGTGATCCAGGACAGCCCACCCAGATCCTTCAGTGCCGCGATCCGGGCGCTGGTGATCATCCCTCGATCTCCGACCAGGGTCAGCTGCCCCAGCCCGAACTTGCCGCGCACCACCTCGACCGCCTCGGTGAACGAGATCGGGTCGGCGGTGTTACCGGGGAACACGCGAATCGCCACCGGACGCCCGTCGGGATCGGTCAGCAGCCCGTACTCGATCTGAAGCTTGCCCTTCTTGCCATCCCGGGAGTAGCCGCGAGCGGCCAGCTCGCAGCGGCTTGTTTCCATCCAAGACGAGGACAGGTCGAACATCGCCCGGCCACCCTCGCTCAAATGGCGCCTGGCCAGGCTGGCTTCGATCGTGTCCTGGCGGCCCAGTAGCCAGTCCATCGCGGCGTAGACCTCATTGCGGCTGGCCCCGGCCACCCCCAGGTCGGGTCCCAGGGTGACGTCGTTCCACCAGGCCAGGGTGGACAGCTTCGGTGTGGGCCGCAGCACCCGCGAGACGATCAACGCATAGGCCAGGTCCCGTTCCCGGCACGCCGCCCCCAACAACGCGGGCAGTCCCAGTCGGGCGGCCCCGGCGCACACCAGCGCGACATGCCCATGCGGCAGCGACCTGCTCACCTGCACCGCCGCGTCAGCCTCGATCAGCGTCTTACCCTTGAGCACCGCCTCGATCGCATCCACCGCCGCGGGCGGCAACATCGACAGGTTCGCCACGGTCTGCTTACCGACCGTGCCATCCGGCTTGCGAAATGAGCGGCGCAACAGGGCCGACTCGTAGTCCCGAGTCTCCCCCGAGACCATCGTGTGCCGACTCCGTACCCTGACCACATGAACGCTGCCTGACGGTCGCCGACCCATGCCCGAAGCCTGCCACAACCACGATAAACCACCGAACCGACGCGCCGACTATTCTGCCTACAATTACAGCGACCCAACGGCTATCCGCGCACGTCGATCCAGGGATTCACCCTCCAAGATCGGGAAACTTCGGGTTAGCGGTCGCGTCGACCGCGGACCCCACTGCGGCTGACAGTGGTCCGGCGCAGGCGGAGGGGATGCTACATCTGGCATCAGCGCAGCTGTCCTCGCGCGAAGGCCGCAGCAGCGACGCAGACACCCACCTGACGCAGGCAGCGGAGCTGGCGAACGCCACCGGTGAGTGCAACGACCTCAACTACCACTTCGGATCGGCCAACGTCGCGGCGTGGTCGGTGTCCATCGGGGTAGAGCTGGAGTGTGGCCCGGATGCTGCCGAGCGCGTCACCGCCGATGTACCCCGGTTGGTTGCGGTGCTCGCATCGGCGGACCGCCGCTCTGGACTGCACCTCGACCTGGCCCGGGGATGGGCGCAGGCCGGGGGCGATCGGGACGCCGAGGCGATCCGCTACCTGACGTCTTTCTCGTGATGACGCCGAAGGTGATCATGAAGTGCTTGTCGGTGGCGACGACGACATCCATCCACCACTCCAGCACCATCCAGGCCAAGCGCAACACCGCCACCACTGCGATGGACCAGAGCAACAACTGCATCAGCCAGAGGTCGCTGCCGGTTGCGTCCGACCGTCCACAAGGGAGGTTCGACGTGGTCGGATCGTTGTGCGAGAACATCGATAAGTTCGCCATCGACCGCCTACTGTCGGAACCGCGCGGGGGCGACATCGCGCTGATCCCCGACACCGGCGCGCACGGCCACCATGGGCTTCACCTACAACCGCCGGCTGCGACCGGCCGAGCTGCTCATCACCGCGACCGGCGACGTGGTGGAGATCCGGCGTGCGAAGACTTTCGACGACTACGTGGCCACAGTGCGGTGGCAACTGGTGTCCGTACTGACCAGACATACCAGCCAGGAGCGTTAACGTGGATCTCGCCCCCCTGATCGAAGACGCCTAGTCGCCGCGTGATCCGTTCGTAGCCGAGGTCCGCGACGGGCCATCGTCGCCAGACGCCTCCAGTATAAGAGAGTTGCACCTGCGAATTTTTATACCGACGTACCTCACCCGATTGGCCTATCCGGTAGCTGCAAGTGCACGTAGCAATGTACATACAGCCTGCCGACCACCCGAACCACACCTTGGCATATCACTCGCGTTAACGATATCCTCAGTCTACGAGTCAATGGCGCATGGGATGGCGGGTATGGGATGGAGTGCGAGTGCACCCGATGTTAATTCGTTGGTTCAAGCCTTGGTTGCGTAGAAAGCCGGCCGAGGATGCCGGGGGCTTGTCAATCCATGGCCCAGAGGCGTACTTGAGTAGCAAAATTGCCGACACGACCGCTAAGGAAGTATTGTTTCCTGGTGCGAGTACGCCCGGGATGCGCGCTGCTAGATACCGGTAATTCATCTCACTGAATTGAACGGGGGTCGATTCCGTGGCGATTGGCCGCTTGGATCTGACGGCGAAACTTTACCAGCCGGGCATTTACGACGTCGTGACAAAAGTTGCGCAGGGCGAGCGTTCCCGGGCTCCGGTTGTGGTTGACCTCGATCCCACAAGTTTCTGTGACCTGGCGTGTCCGGAGTGCATCAGTGGAAAGCTGCTTAATCAGGGCCGGTTTACCCGCGAGCGGTTGGTTTCGCTGGCTGAGGAGCTAGTGAGCATGGGGGTCAAGGCGGTCATCCTCATCGGTGGTGGTGAGCCACTGGCTCACAGTGGTACGCAAACACTCATCTATACCCTTGGTAGGGCGGGGATCGCTATCGGTGTGGTGACCAATGGCACCATGATCGACCGTAACCTGCTCGGCCTGGCCGAGCACGCGTCGTATGTGCGGGTCTCTGTGGATGCCGCGACGACAGATACCTATCGGACGTTCCGGCCCAACCGTAAGGGCGGCAGTGTCTTCGACCATGTGATCGGGAATATGCGGCGATTCGCCGCCGTCAAGCAAGGCTCCCTTGGCTATTCCTTCCTAGTCATGGTGCGCCAGGACGGCGACAAGCCTGCTGTCAGCAATCATCACGAGGTACTTGCGGCCGCTGAGCTGGCTAAGAGCATCGGCTGTGATTATTTCGAAGTGAAGGCCATGTTTGACGAGGGTCATCACATCGTAGGGCTTGCGGATGATGTGCTGGCTTCGATCGCGGGCCAACTCCAGCAGGCGCGCTGCCTCGAAGGCCCAGATTTCGAGATCGTGAACTCCTCAACGTTGGATTCATTGCGTGACCACGTGGGGCCAGTCCAGCCAAAGGGCTATCGCCGCTGTCGCGTGGCCGAGCTCCGTACCTTGGTCACCTCGTCTGGGGTCTACATCTGCCCTTACCACCGCGGGAACTCAACGGCCATGCTCGGGGACCCGGTCACCGAAAGCTTCGTCGATATCTGGAATCGGTCCGATCGGGGCATCATCGAACCAAGCCGGGACTGCACCTTCCACTGTGCCCGACACACCTCAAATCTTGAGCTCCACCAGATAGCCGTAGGTACCGGCCAACCAGTGCTGGAAAGCGATTCAGACCTTTTTATCTGACGACCACGGTGTAGCCCTTGAATGAGACAGGATGCGATGGCTGTGACGACCACCGCGCAAGCGAACGAGAAACCGACCGAACGGGCCATCCGGGTCAATTCCTGGAACGGCTGGGATCAGCTGCGACACGTCATTGTCGGGCGAGCGACTGGAACGATGGTCCAAGCTCCTGAGCCTGCCGTGCAGCGCGATTTTCCCGAGGACGGTTTCCCGCTCGGCACCTACGGCCTGATGCCTGAGGACATGGTCGCCGAGGCCAACGAGCAGCTAGACAATTTCGCAGACTTGCTGCAGAGTCGGGGTGTTCGGATCGAGCGGCCTACGCCGCTGGATTTCAGTCAGAAGGTGGCCACGCCGGACTGGAGCCATGAATCGATGTTCGGCTGCATGCCACCGCGTGACGTGCTGCTAACCGTTGGATCGGAAATCCTCGAGGCCACAATGTGCTACCGCAGCCGGTGGTTCGAATACCTCTGTTACAGACCGATCTTGCAGTCGCTGTTCGAGGCCGATCCGCACATGCGATGGGAGGCCGCACCCAAACCGCGGCTCACCAACACCTCATACGTGCCCGGGTTCTGGGACGTGTACAACACCCTGACCACTGAAGAACAGTTGGCCCGGGTGGCCGCTCACGACTTGGTGCTGACCGAGGCCGAGCCTCTGTTTGACGCCGCGGATGTATGCCGATTCGGCAAGGACCTGTTCGTCCAGCTGTCTCTGGTGACCAACCGGCAAGGATACGAGTGGCTCAAGCGCCATTTCCCCAGTCACCGGGTGCACTGGATTACCTCCACCAATACTCATCCGCTGCACCTCGACTCGACCTGGGTGCCGCTGCGGCCCGGTCTGGTGCTGCACTGTGGCGAGCGACTCGCCGACGCGGAACTGATGAAGTACTTTCGCCTTAACGATTGGCAGATCGTTGAGGCGGTCCAGCCCGCCAGCTGGGAGCATTTGCCGAGGCTGTCGTTCTGCAGTCCCTGGCTTGCGGCCAACATGTTCAACCTCGACCCCCACACCATCTGCGTCGAGGAAAAGGAGGTGCAAATCGCCGAGCAACTCGACAAGCTCGGCTTCGATGTGGTTCCGGTGCCGTTCCGGGCCGTCGGGCCGTTCGGCGGAGGTTTGCACTGTTCAACCGTTGATATCGAGCGTGACGGTGTGCTGGAGGACTACTTCCCGCGTCGCAGCGGGCGGTTCTGAGGTCAACGGCGATGCTCCGCAGGGTGCTCTTCCGATGGTGTGTGGGATATGGGGGGTCGACGGCCTGCCGTCCGTGGTGGAAGTTGTCGGCTGGCTCAGTTGCTCAGCCGGTCCAGGACGTTGCGGGTGACGCGGTCGATGGCGGGGTCAGCCCCCTGTCCGACGATCACGGGCCAGTCGGTGGTGGCCGCGGTGAAGACCGTCCCGTTCCTGGTGTACATGCCCATCGTCGCTGCCCGCGGTCCGGTGATATCTGGCTCTCTGGTTGCGCAGTTCCAGTGACCCATCCGCAGGTCATAGATATCCTTGTGCACGGGATCGAGCACCATGATGCCCAGAATCAGAAAATTTTTCGGGGTGCCGTCCGCGCCGGTGGGTCGGGCCAGGCCGGCGTCGTCGTAGTAGAAGGCGGCGCCGTCACACTCGTAACCGATCAGGGGCACGCCGGTTCCGAGCGCGTCCGCCGGGCCGCCGTCGCGACCGTCACTCAGCCCAGTGCCTTCATATACCCACTGGTTAGCGTGCTGCACGGTGAAGCCCGTGCGCGGCCGGTCGCCTGGCCACGGACCCTCGGTCGGCCACATCCCGCCGTTGCGGAAACTGACCCCGGTCAGCTTGTTCTCCGGTATCCCCACCCCATCCGGTGTCGGTGTCCACCACCGGTCAGTAGCAGGCAGGTGCGGATAGACGTTGCCCACACGGTGGTCGGTGTCGACCACCAGTGCGGTGCCCTCGTCGGTGACGTGTGTCCGCCACCAGCAGGTGTTCGCGCTGAAGAAGGCGACATTCCCACCATTATCGACGAATTGCTCCACACGCCCACGCATGGCCGCGGTCCAGTACTCGTCGTGGCCGACGCTGAGCAGCAGGCGGTACCACCGAAGCAATCCCGGATCGAGGTGCAGGTCAAGGTCTGTGCAGAACTCCACTTCGTAGCCGGCCCGCTCAAGCCACCGGATGAATGGGGCGTCCCAGTAGGACAGCTCGAGAAGCCGGCCCGGGCGGTGCATGCTCACTACGTGGCCGGCGTGGCCGCCGTTGTGACCCGGTACGTATACAGGGTGGTCGTAGAGACTGCTGGCCCGTTCGATGTGCGGCCCGTCGGCGCGGTTGTATGCATGCCGGGTGAAGGTAGAAATCTTATAGAGGATGGTGGCGCGGCCCCCAATTCGGGGGCGCAGGACAAAAAATGCCCGACCGAAGCCATCGAGAGGGTCAATACCGTCGGTTGGATCTTGCAACTCAACGAATACGGCGACGTAGACCCCAGCGTTCCAGTGCGGGGACGAGATAAACCGGTAGGTTGGCCAGTTCCAATCCACGGCGGGCGAGGCGTGACCGGCGACGCCATCCGGGTGCGGCGGAGCCGGCGCTTGCCGCCCGCGGAACCAATCCGTCGAACCGGCGAACTCATACACCGCGCCAATCCGGTAGAAATCCACCCGAAAAGAATTAGAGTCGGTCGAAACATGAATCTCGAGTTGCTCGCCGACAACAATGCTTTCGCGACCGAAATAGCCCTCAATCATTTCGAGTCTCCCCGTTCACACGCCGAGCACACTTCCCCAATTCTGAATGGCCCGGCGATGCAGGGTATCACGTTCGAGGAGGTTGCGTCAGATGGCAGGTGAAGCACGTGTTCGGGAATTAATGATGGGCGTTGAGGGGCTTGCGCTGCTGCGCAATGCCATTGATGGAGACGCGCAATTCCTCACTGCACGGGTGGCAGAAATGCGCAAAATCATCGATTCAGCGGACGGTGTCAGCGAGGGCGAAACGCTGGCCGAGCTCGATTCTGCGACCGGTTATGCGGCCTGGGCCTCCACGTACGATTCGAAACCGAATTTCATCCTGGCCGTCGAGGAACCAGTAGTGGAGAGCCTACTGGTGCGTATCCCTCCCGGCTCGGCGCTTGACGCCGCGTGCGGAACGGGGCGGCACACTGCCACGCTTATCAGATACGGGCACGAGGTGATCGGCGTAGATCAGTCGCCGGAGATGCTGGCACAGGCCGCCGCCAAGGTGCCGCAGGCGCAGTTCCGGGTCGGCAACCTGACCAAACTGCCGATGCCGGACTCCTCTGTCGATCTAGTGCTCTGCGCGTTGGCGCTGAGCCATCTCGACGACGTGGGCGAGGCGTTGACGGAGTTCCGGCGCGTGCTGCGACCGGGCGGGCGGCTGATCGTGACCGACGTGCATCCGATGATGGTCCTGCTTGCTGTCCAACCGATCTTCGCTTACAAGCCGGGGGAGTTGGCGTTCGTCCGAATCCGCCCACACCAGATCAGCGACCACCTTACGGCGTTCGCGACGCACGGCTTCTCATTCATCTCGTGCCACGAACCCCTCTACGCCGGCCCACTGCCGCCCGGTGGCTACGAAGAGAAAATTGCCGTCGCGGCCCGCGCGGCCTGGGCCGGAATTCCGTCGGCGGTTATCTACGAGATGAAGGCGCCAGCGTGAGATCATCCCCGGTCGCCACCCCCTCAGTGAGCTGCCTGATGGTCACCAGGGACCGGCCCGCGTTCGCGGCCCGCGCCATCAGGTGCTTCGCTGACCAGCGCTACCCAGCTCGTGAGCTCATTATCGTCTGCCAGGGCACTTCCGAGTACCGGCGCCACCTGGCCGGTCTGACCCGAGAGCACAGGATCTCGGACGTAGCAATTCTCGAGGCCGCTCACGACATGTCGCTTGGCGCACTCCGAAATCGTGCGCTCGATGCCGCATCCGGTGACTTGGTCTGTATCTGGGACGACGACGATTGTAGCCATCCGGATCGGCTCGCGATCCAAGTGGCGCAGCTGATCGATGACAACAGCTACAGCTGCTTTCTAGGCGAGCACCTACAACTGTTCGACCGGACGCTCTACTGGATCGACTGGGAGCTAGGAATACCGAAAGCACGCTACCCGCTGTTACCCGGCACCATGCTGATGACCCACGATCGGCGGTTCCGTTATCCGGAATCAGGCCGCTATAAACATTTCGCTGAGGATTGGGCGCTGATGACCGACTTGCACCGTCAGGTACGGGTCAGCTACCTGCGTAACCAGGGCCAACTTTATCTTTACAATTATCACGGCGGAAACACCTTTTCCGCGGAACACCACGCGAAGCTCCGGATCCGCTCGCTCACGGCCGCGGCGATCGCAGATAAAGAACTTATCATACGCACTTCAATGGCACATTTTGCGATTTACGGCCCGCTCCAGGTGTGCGGCCGCGACGGGCCCGCATTCTCCATCGAGAAAGGCGTTGCATGACTCCCGAAATCGTTAATTACGATCAGTGTCCCGAGTTGTGGCAGCGGTTTTCCGAGGTCTTCGCCGGGATCCTGCCGGAGTACAACCTGCACGGCGATGTGCTGGATGCCGGATACTGGGAGCGGCTGCACGAAATCTTCGGTCGCTACCAGCTCGCCCTGGTCGGCCCTGACGAGGAGATATTAGCCACTGCCCGGGGCATCCCGACCAGCTGGGATAGCACACCAGTGGGTCTGGGGCCTGGTCTGGATGCTGCCATTGAGGCGTCCTTTGCCCTCCACGATGCTGGGCGTGAGCCGAACACACTCTGCGCGCTGGGAATCGAAGTCGCCCCACCTCATCAGGGTGCCGGTCTCGGAACGGCCATGCTGCAGGCCCTGACGGCAACTGCCCGGGAGCGGGGGTTCGGCCAGGTCATCGTCCCAGCCCGGCCGACATGGAAAGACCGCTATCCGCTGGTGGCGATCGAGCGGTACGCGCGCTGGACGGCCAATGACGGGTCGCCCTTCGATCCGTGGCTGCGCACCCAGGTCCGTGCGGGCGGCACACTGTCCGTCCCGACCCCGCGGTCGTCGCTGATCACCGGCGCCGTGGCGGACTGGGAGTCGTGGACCGGGATGCGCTTCCCCGATAGTGACGACTACGTGATCCCCGGCGGGCTGGCGACCGTACAGATCGATCGGGACGCCGATCTCGGCACCTACTGGGAGCCCAGCGTCTGGGTCGTCCACGAATCGGGAGGGCCCTAATGAGCACCGTAGTTCTCCCGCTGCGGCTAGGAGTCGTCGGTTGCGGCGCGGTGGCCGAGCTCTGCCACCTGCCCGCACTGGCTCGCGGCACGCCGTTCTGTGTCACTGCGCTAGTCGATCAGCTTCCCGAGTACGCCGAGCGGGCCGCCGAGCAACACCGGCGGCTCCGCAACGCCAAGGGGCTCGACGAGCAGACGACACCGGTGTGCGCTACAGAGCTCTCAGACGTGTTCGACGCCATCGATGTGGCGATCGTGGCCACTGCGCCGGCTTCTCACGCCAAGCTGGCAATCCAGCTGGCACTAGCGGGAAAACACGTGCTGCTGGAGAAGCCGATCGCTGCCACCGTCGGCGAGTGCGTCGCGATCCGCGAGGCTTTGGCGTCTACCGGGGTCACGGTGCTGCCCGCCCACGTCCGGCGGTTCTATCCGATGGCGGCCTGGGTCGCTCAACGGCTGGCATCAGGGGAGCTCGGCACCGTGCGGCGGGTTCGCTGGCGCGAGGGTGCCGAGTATGGCTGGCCAGCGGTCACCGGGTTCAGCTTTGAGGCCGGCGCAGGTGGCGGAGTGCTGGCTGATCTCGGCCCACATGTGCTCGATCTGCTGGGGTACTGGTTCGGATCGCTGGAGTTGCAGCGCTGCGAGGACAACAGCGCGGGCGGGGCGGACAGCGAGTCCCGACTGGAGTTGCGGGCGGGAACCACCGGTATCGAGGTGGAGCTGAGCAGGCTGCGCAACTTAGAAAATACCGTCACCATCGAGGGGACTCAAGCGACGCTCCGGGTCGAAACCGAGCGTGTGGCGGGTTACCAGCGGTGGACCGGAGACGGCGTCCTGCTGGAGCAGGACCACGTGCCGGCGGCCCTTCCGGCGACACTCACCCGCGAGGGATTGTTTCACCACCAACTCGTTGAGTTCGACCGTGCGCTGCGCGGACAGCCGAATTCAGCAGCTACGTTTGCCGAGGGCACGGCTACCGTCAAAGTGCTCGAGGACTGCCGGAAACGGCGGGTGCACACCGTGACCCGACCCTGGGAGCCTAGCGCCTTAAAATCTCCCCGCCGCGACTATCTACCTGGCGCCCATCGGATTGCGGTGACCGGCGCCACCGGCTTCATCGGGTCGCACGTGGTCGATCGGCTGCTGCGTGAGGATGCGACCTCGGTCGTCGCGCTGGTCCACACGCTGGGCAAGCAAGCCCGGCTGTCGCATGCCGACCGCGCCCGGCTCGACGTCGTCCGGGCAGACCTTCCCAGCGATCCCACCGCGCTGATGAAGGCTTTCAGTGGCTGCGACGTGGTCGTTCACGCCGCCTACGGCAACATGGGTGAATCCGTGCTGCGCTGGGCGGTCACTGTTGACGGCACTGCCGCAGTCCTCGCCGCCGCCAGCAAGGCCGGGGTACGCCGGCTGGTGCATGTGAGCAGCCTGAGCGTATACGACGCAGCGGCCGTGACCGTAATCGACGAAGACTCGCCGCTGCTGCAGACCAATCCGAGGGATCTGTCGTACGGGCAGCAGAAACTCGCCGCCGAACGGCTGGTTTTTGACTCAACCGACGACCGGATGGAGGTGGTCTGCGTGCAGCCAACGGTGGTCTACGGCCCGTATGGTCCATTATGGACCGTACGGCCGCTGCGCAGGCTCGTCGAAGACAACACTGCCCTCCCCAGCGGTCCAAGCGGTTGCTGCGATGTCGTTCATGTACATGATGTCGCCGACGCCATCACGTTCCTGGCATCCGCCCCCGGCGCCTCCGGTGGGCGATTTCTCGTCTCTGGGCCGAGAGCAACGACATGGGGCCAGTTCTACGACTATTACCGGGAGATGCTGTCGCTTCCCCGACTCTCGCTGCCCGACAGTGCTGCCTGGGCTGAGCACGATCGGCGGTTCTACGGCGGCTCACCGCCCGTGAACACCTCGCGGCTGGCGAGCCTGGGCTTCCGGCCACAGATCGACCTGGACGCCGGGATGGCCCAGCTCGCCGGTTGGGCGCGATGGGTCGGTCTGGCATGACCACCGACCCTGCCACTCGGCCGATCAGCCGGGAACCTGGTCGATTCGAGCTCAGCGGCTCGGTCCTCACTCACCCGGCACGGGGCGACGCTGCTTCGCGGGTGCTCGCCCAGGCCTCTCCGGGCGCGCTGGCCGTGGTCGCCGACCCGCTGCCGTCGGGGCCGCCTACGGTGCTGCGGACCGCGCTGGCCGCCTGGGAAGCCATCCCACCGTCGGCCACCCATCACGTGATCGTCCAGGACGACATGCTCCTCAGCGCAACGTTGTTCGAGCGGGCTCAGCTAGCTATCGAGGCCATGCCCCAGGCGGCACTGGCGCTGTTTTCGCTGTGGGACTCGCGCAACGGTGCAGCGGTGCGCCTTGGCGCATTGAGCGGTGCGAGATGGGTTGCTTCGGTGAACGAATACACCCCGTGCGCCGCACTGATCCTGCCGCGGGCGGTTGCCGCGGGATACGTTGACTACGTCCGGAGCCACTCCTGGACGTGGCCAGAGGACATTATGATGTCCCGATACCTGCGCGCGGAAAACGTAGCCTGCTTCATCGCTGTGCCGAATCTCGCCGAGCACAGCGACGGCCCTAGCATCGCCGGGAATAGCTTCCGCGGCCCGCGTCGGTCCGCCTGCTTCCTCCCGGCAGACCGCCCCGGTGGTGAGGACCGCGCTCAGACAAACCTGCCGGTTGTCCCGTTCTTCAAAAATGGTAAGGCTCAGTGTGTTGTCTGGCTCGAGGGCAGCCGACCACCGCGCTGGTTGCATCTGGAGACAGCGGACTACCTTAGGGGCGCGGGGGTGGCCGACCGTGACCTGTATCCCCGGCTGGGGCGGCTGGCGAAAAGCTTGGACCCACAGGCCCTGCTCGGCACGTGGCTCACGGCCTACGCGCTGGGCTGGCAAACACCAAAAACTGGTCGCGACATCGACACCGCTGTCGCGACCGAAGCACTGCGCACTATTGCGGTGGGCGGCATGAGCCACTACGCGGCCGCCGAGTACGTCAACGACGCTGCGGAGCTATTCACCGAGGTAGCCCAGATCGCGGTAGAGGCGGGCCGCACCACAGCCCCCAGACCCCGGCAAGTCGGTGTCCGCCTCCGTGTCTTGGGGGCCGACGGCCCGCTCGGCGAGCACCTTGTCCGCCTCCTGGCTGATCGCGGGCATGCCGTGACGGTCGTCAGCAGCCGCCCGCCCCACGGCACCCAGCGCGGCGTTCGCTATCTGGTCACGCAGACACCCGTGACGGGCAGCGGCGGGGATGCGGTCATCGATCTGCGCCAACTCGACGATGCGCACATCACGGCCGCTGGACGAACAGTTGTCATCCGCCCGGGCGGGCCAGGACAGGCCGAGATCCGGCACGACGTCGGTCACCTTTACGGCCCCGGTTGCGGTCCCGGATCGGTCATCGGGGCAATGGTCTGGGCCGCCCTGCAAAGCAAGCCGATCACGATCTCGGACGCAACGCCGGACGTGGTCCGGCCCCGACACATCCAAGAGCTGACCAACCTCGTGCTCGTCACTATCGCTGGTCGCAGCATCAAACCCGCACCCGAGTACCCGGTCCGTGAACTAGAGGAAATCATCACGCTGGTGCGGCCCACGCCAGTGCACGACCTCCGGACGGCGGCTGACGCACCCACTCCTCCGGCGCGCGTGTCGCAGCAAGACGGCGACCTACGGTTTCGGCTACACCACTACTCACAATGGCTGGCCTACGAATACACCGAGACGGACCCGGCGACGATCACCTGAATCCCTGGCTGGACGTCACGATACGCGCCACGCAATGACTCGGCGATCGCCGCAGCATCCGTCGCGGAGCACACCCCAATCAGTGCTCCGCCTCCTCCCGCGCCGCTGATCTTCAGCGGCAACCCCGCCGCATTCCGGGCGGTGCAGCGCAGTTGCTCGATAAGCGGGGTGGACATCTTCTGCAGATCCCGCATAGCTCGATGAGCATCAGTCATGGCATCGGTCAGTGCCCTTAGGTGCCGTGCCCGGATCGCGTCCCAAACCGAGCCGGACGCCGTGTCCGACCGCTCGATGTATTCAGCAAGTATCGGATCTGAGGCCGCGTACTGTGCCCGGACCGATCTGATGTGATGCGGAGTGGATTTCGGCGTCCCGGAGTCGACCACGAGCAGTGACCACTCCGCCGGGAAATCAACATGGTCAATCAGCTGTGGTAGGCCGCTGGGCCGACCATCGAACAACGTCGCCCCACCCCGGGCGATGGCCAAATGATCCATCCCCCCGCCGTTGCATATCGCGAACTCGAACTCATAAGCCCACTGGACGATGACCTCCGACGGCACCGGAGCGGCGGTGGTGATCCCCGCAATAAACGCCTCGAAAAGCGCCAGGATGAGCGCAGTGGACGAGGCGAGCCCGCTGGCGAGGGGAGCCTCGCTCCACACCCTAACGGGTGGCAGGTCCTGTGCCAGACCTGGAATCCGCTGGCCCAGGAATCGCCAGATCCCTTGCGACCACTCGGACAGTGCCGTGTTTGAGGCAATTGGGGCTGTGACGCTGCCGTTCACCTCCACGGTCGTGAGCAGATCGAGGGCTACACAGGCCGAGCGCCCCCCGATCCAGTCCAGGTCTTCGCCCGACAAACATGCCCGAACGGGCCTAGATACCCGGATCACGGACCCCAGATTCACTGCACCCCCTGCCCTCATGCCGTGAACGTGCTGAAGTGTGGCTGAGCCGACCTGGCACAGGATCGGCGTCATAAAAAAATGTTGGGTCGAGGCTCAGCCCAGCAGCGTGCGGTCGGCGGGCGAGAGCCGGTCCACCGCGAAGTTCTGTTGGTGCCAATACGGGTACGGCAACGGGATAGCGCTGACTTCGTCGAGCTGGGCCACCTCGTCGTCAGACAGGGCGAGCTCCGCTCCAGCGAGGTTGTCGGCGAGTTGCGTCTCGTCGCGCGCGCCAATAACCAGTGAGGTCACCCCTGGCTTGCGCAGCAACCAGGCCAGCGACACCTGGGCCGCGGACACCCCGTGCACCTCGCCGATTCGTATGGCCACCTCGACAATGTCATAAAGCTTGTCCTGGTCGTGTACCGGCGGCTCGTTCCATTCGGTCAGGTGCCGCGAAGTCTCCGGCAACTCGTACCCGCGGCGAAACTTGCCCGACAGCAGGCCACCGGCCAGCGGGCTCCACACCAGGATGCCAAGACCCTGATCGATCGCGACCGGCACCAGCTCGTGCTCGGCCTCCCGGGCCTGCAGTGTGTAGTGGATCTGCTGCGAGATGAAACGCTGAAAGTGGTAACGCTCAGACACCGCTAGCGCCTTCATCAAGTGCCAGGCCGAGTAGTTCGAGCAGCCGATATAGCGGACCTGGCCCTTGCGAACAAGCGTGTCCAGCGCCTCGAGTGTCTCCTCAAGCGGCGTCTGACCGTCCCAGCCGTGTACCTGAAAAAGGTCGATGTAGTCGACCCCAAGCCGGCGCATGCTGTCCTCGCAGGAGCGCATGATGTGCTCGCGCGACAGCCCCGCATCGTTTGGGCCCTCACCCATCGGCATCCGCACCTTGGTCGCCAGCAGAACCTCCTCGCGGCGGCCCTTAACGGCCTGGCCGAGGATCTCCTCTGAAGCGCCCTGCGAGTAGACGTTGGCGGTGTCGATCAAGTTGACGCCGCGCTCCAGGCACAAGCCGATCTGCCGTCGGGCCTGCTCCGCGTCGGTGTTGCCCACGTTGGCAAAGCCGCCTCGGCCCCCGAACGTCATCGTGCCCAAGGCGATTACCGAGACCCGCAGACCCGACCGGCCCAGCTGCCGGTACTCCATGTGGCCATAGTCGACGATCAGCCATACCTATGCAACGAACGCGCGGCACTCTCACGACTGATCGAAACGGTCAAAACGGAACGAACCGTGGCGATGGGAGACAGGCGCTTGACCTGATCCCTCGGTTGCCGAGGAGATCTCTTCCGGTTGAGCCGAAACGGGCCAGGACAACCTGGTTGCGACGGCGTTACCCTCTTCGATACTAAGGCCGTTTTCGTGGCCTGTGCCAGCAACGCCATGGCTGTTGTAGCGGCCTTCTGTGCAGGCATTGCACACGTACGCGCGAGCCGACCGCCATCGACCCCGTAGCTCCGCGGCGCACACCGCTCCCGTCCCACGACCAAGATCAATCCAGCAACTCCATTTTTAGATTGACGCGAACATCTTCGACTTGATCGTTCTTACTTGATTACGACCGGGTTCACCGGCGAGCCAGTACCTTGAGCAACCTTAAGTGGCGCTGCCACGTAGAGGAACGTCCACTGGTTATCCGTCGCGCAGTCTTCGGCCAACCTGTTCAAATCGATAATTTCGGTGAGAACTACGCCGAGATTACGCATCAGTGCGCAATGCAGCGCCAGCACGACGCCGCTATTGGGCTCGAAAGTCACCTCGTTGGAGATGGTGTCGGTGACCAGGTTGGGGATCTCCATGCCCTGGAACCACCGGACCAGTTCCATCGAGTAAGTAAGGCCGGACTCGTTGAATCCTTCATAAAATTCTTCGCGGCCCATCTCATAGAAGGCATTAAGAAAGCCGGTGCGGACCAGCAGAATATCACGATTCTCGATCTTGACACCCTGGCTCGCGGCACACGCCTCGAGGTCTTCATGAGTAAACGTCTCGCCTTTTTCCAAGGCCGCTTTGCCTCGATAATTGGCCATGTCGAGCAAGACACCGCGGCCGACCACGCCTCTTTCAGCGATCGGTAGCACCCCAGCCTTTCTCATTCCTCCGACCGTGGTCCTAGCGTCGTAGCCGTTCCAGATCTTGCCGTCATACCAGACATGGCCAAGTCCATCGTAGTGGCCGCAACCGTGGAGGAAAGTCTCGATATAGTCGTCCGCGTAATGCACGCCGCCAGGAAGCCGCGGGGCGCCTTGCTTATCCCAGCTACTCTCATCGGTAAGCATGGATATACGTGCCTGGGTTCGACCTTGTGAGACCGGATCACCCTTAGGGTGGTTAATCAGTCGCTGCAGCGTAATGACTTTGCCTTGCTTAACGTGCCAAATACCCCGCATCACCTCAGCGGGGGTGAGGTAGTTAAGCGAGCCGATCTCGTCGTCCGGTCCCCACTTGCCCCAATTGGACGGGGAATCTTTAAGGAACTCGCCCATAGAGGGAACGTCGGCCCGAGCCATGGCCTCTCCAATCTGGTTTGCGGTAACGTGAGCGGCGGACATTCGAAGTTCGGAAGTGGGAGGCGTTCAGCGAAGCCTACCCCGCTGACCTACCGGTCATCGTCTGATCTGTCGGATGGAGCAATCAAGGCAAGGTAAGCGTGTTCTGTGGCGACCTCCGCGCCACAACTCGCAGCAAGCAGTGCGTAGGCAAATTGCTCACCACCATTCGGCTCCGAGAGCCACCATGCAGCAGCATCGACCAGAGCGAGGGCTGTAAAGCAGACAGGTGCAGCTCACGCTCGCCAAGAACGGCGACGGCACCCAAGCGCTGCCGGTTGGGGATAACGTGTGAGCCGCGAGGAGACCGCATAATCGGCTCGTCATGATCGCCGAGCGCCGCAGCTGCCAACTCTACCGTCCGCGACAGGCCCAGCTCATCCAGGTGCGGTCCAGTCGGATGGTGGAAGATCCGCGACACTGACGACCACTCTTGCAGCACCTGCAGCCCGACGAGTGCAGCACAACGCGACGGAGCCCCTCACCGACCCATGGCCCCTTTCGAGCAACCCGCACCACGGAATGCCATCCCACCACATCGCGATGAACCGACTCACGACCACCCGGTCGTTAGCACATGGTGTGAATGCCGCACGGTCAGCGGCAGTAGAGGACATTGCATCTGGCGGCTCCTCTGGATAGTTATGCGTTGGCTTGCGGATGGCTTCCTGACCGGGGCCTGCTTGGTCGCCACTCCCAATGACGAGTTTTGGAGGGAGTCCGTCGCGGTGTCTTAGATGCCCCAGCTTCAGCAGTTCTTCGCCGTATTCGGCGCTGCTATTTGTGCGCGCGCTGAGGAAGCCCGAAAGCATCGGTTCTTGGATACCACGGTTGGTAGGTGGTTGGCATCAGGGTTGGCGCGAGGTCAGGGACCAACAGCCCAGACCGACAGGCAGATTGGTCTCGGATACGAGTGAATTGTCAGACCCCGCGCCTCGGTAGAAACGCTGATGAGGACACCATGCCCGCTGGGCTCACCTACGAAGCCATCAGCATGCATCGGGCGTTGGAGGGCGCGGACGAACTCCTGTCCAAGCTGAGGCGCTACGCGCGTCCCGGCCCTGATAAGCGACCGGATCCGCATCCGTCGGCCCGGCGGGTTGGAGTGCAGTCCAACCCGGGTGAACCCATCGCCGTAGTACCCCCTGAGCTGCGATAATAGATGGATGGTAGTACCTGGATAGCACGTCGGTAAGTGTTTGGTAGTAGATCGTTTGCCGTGGGCGCAGGGTCCGTAAGGGGTCTGGGTCAGTGCTGTCGGTCACCCGTGTGGTGAGGGGTTCGGTCGCAGTCCCGGAGGTGGTGTGCCCGGCGAGCTGCCGCGACCCTGGGTGGTCGCTACGGATCCGTCAGGGCGCTCGGCCATTGGCTCTGACATGCTATTTTGTCAGTTCTTCGCTGTTTGGTGTCTCCGGGGATGCTCGCGTCAACGATGGGCAAGACCTCACCTGAGGCGTCGCGTCGCACACCTGGGTGCGGTCAGCGACGCCCACGACCTGCGCCTGGGTCGCAGTGACCAGACCGCTGGGCGCGCGGTGGGATCGACACGAGGGGTTCCGTTATGCGACATGTCTTGAGTTCTGGGGCTCCTCGTGGGGGGCCTGAGGGTCTGTCACCACCAGGACCAGGTCGTCAGGTGGTTCGCGCGTGGCTGACCCCAGTGTGATCGTTCTTTTGGATTTCTGAAATGATCTC
>DASUII010000069.1:0-4922 GCA_036279835.1 Pseudonocardiaceae bacterium | reverse complement strand
CACTCGCCGCCGCCGGTAGCGCCCTGGACGAACTCCGCGAACCCGCTGACCAACGCGCTGGATGTCACGATGAGCAACGGACGCCGAGTCGCCAGGGTGCCCAAAATCCCAAACGGCACCAGCATCGCCACGTTGAGCTGCTCGTAGAGATGCATCAACGACAGGCTGCCGACCGAACACTCGCGCAACGTCGTCAACGGGTTGAGGCCACCCACGGAGAAATGCCCGAACGGCCGCACCACGGTCAGCGCCAATACCAGCGCCAGAGCGCAGCCAGCAAGTATCGCCGGTACCTGAGCCCAACCCCGACGCGGCGCCAGCCACCAGGCTAACCCGCCGAGGAGGATGGCTCCCGGAACGAAAGCGGCGGGCACCTCGAGATGGTGCAACAGGATGTTGAGCAGGTTGTGCGGGTTGAGGTCCGGTCCGTCCGACACCCCGCGCACGCTAGCCGAGGCGGCGTGCTGCCCGACGGGCCACCTCACCTATTGGCTGTGAAGGCCCCGAAGGCGGTCGTGACGACGAACAAGATGATCCCGACGACGAACAGCCACAACAGACCCTTGATGGCGATCCCGATGCACGCGACGATGAGCCAGATGACGAGCAGCGCGACGATGAGACCTACCATGATGGCCTTCCCCTCCACGGTCCAGGCCGCGTGCAGCCCGGTTCACTGGTAATGCTACTCACAGCGACTACGTTACTACATCCGTGGGGGCTACTGAGTAGCCGCGCGGTATGCGAAGTAACGCTGCCCGGAACGGCGTAGTACCAGATCGACGCCGAACGTCTTCGACAGGTTGTCCCGGGTCAGCACCGCACCAAGCAGACCCTGGGCGACCACCGCACCGTCGCGCATCAGCATCGCGTGGGTGAACCCGGGAGGGATCTCCTCGACGTGGTGGGTCACCAGCACCGTCGCGGGGGCGTCCGGATCGGCGGCCAAGATGGCCAGCCGGCTCAGCAGATCCTCCCGGCCACCCAAGTCCAGCCCAGCCGCGGGCTCGTCGAGCAACAGCAGCTCCGGATCGGTCATCAACGCCCTGGCGATCAGCACCCGCTTGCGTTCTCCTTCGGACAGGGTGCCGAAGCGGCGCTGCGCCATCCCCTCCATCCCGAGAGTCGCCAACAGCCCGGTAGCCCGTGCACTGTCGACATCCTCGTAGCGTTCGCGCCACCGTCCAAGCACCGCGTAGCCGGCACTGACCACGAGGTCGGCCACCACCTCGTCACCGGGGATCCGGGACGCCAGCGCAGCCGAGGAGAACCCGATCCGCGGACGGAGCCCGAACACATCGGTGCGACCAATCCGTTCCCCCAGGATGTGCACCAGCCCGCAGGTCGGGTGCAGCTCGGTCGCGGCCAACCGCAGCAGGGTGGTCTTACCGGCGCCGTTGGGTCCCAGAACGACCCACTTCTCGTCCAGCTCTACCCGCCAGTCCACCCGGTTCAGCAGCGTGGCAGCGCCGCGCCGAACGCCTACGCCGTCCATCTGCACGACGAGATCGGTCTCGTTGTCAGGTGGTGTCTGATCCCCCGCGTTCACCCCGCCATTGTGCTGATCGGAATAGTGAGGCTGCCGATTGGTCCAGCCCCTGCCGGACCGGCCAGGCAGGATGACTGTCCATGAGCCGCCCGCAAGTTGGCCGACCGTTCCCGCTCGGCGCACACGCCGAGGGCGGCGGGGTGCGCTTCGCGGTGGCTTCCTCGGTCGCCGAGGCGGTTGAGGTCTGCCTGCTGTCCGCGGATGGCGGGGAGCTGCGGGTGCCGCTGCCGGAACACACCTTCGGGGTGTGGCACGGGCTGCTGACCGGGGTGGGCCCCGGGCAGCGCTACGGCTACCGGGTGCACGGGCCGTGGGACCCGCCGCGTGGTCTTCGGTGCAACCCCGCCAAGTTACTGATCGACCCATACACGTTGCGGATCGAGGGCAGCGTGACCGATCTGCGGGCCGCGCTGGGCTACCGGGGCGATCCCACCGGCCCACGCAGCCTCATCGACTCGCGAGGCAGCGTCCCGGTATCGGTGGTCACTGCCCGCGGCGGCCCGGACACCGGCACCCGGCCCGACGTGCCGTGGGAGCAAACGGTGCTTTACGAGCTGCACGTGCGCGGCTTCACCCGTACCCATCCGGAGGTTCCCCCCGAGCACCGTGGCACCTATCTGGGACTAGCCCACCCTGCGGTGACCTCCTACCTCACCGATCTGGGTATCACGACCGTGGAACTGCTGCCGGTGTCCGCGTTCTGCCCGGAGCCGCTGCTGCTGCACGCCGGGCTGACGAACTACTGGGGATACTCGCCACTGGCCCTGCTCGCGGTGCATCCCGGGTACGCCGCAGTGCCTGGCGAGGAGGTGGCGGAGTTCCGCACGATGGTGGCCGCGCTGCACGCCGCGGGCCTGGAGGTCATCGTCGACGTGGTGGCCAACCACACCTGTGAGGGTGACGTGGCTGGGCCGACCCTGGCCTACCGGGGGCTGGACGCGCCCGCCTACTACCTCCGCCAGGATCTCACCGGCTGTGGCAACACCCTCAACAGCGGCTCGCCCATAGTGGTCGCTCTGGTCACCGACGCGCTGCGGTACTGGGCCGGCGAGCTGGGCGTCGACGGGTTCCGTCTCGATCTGGCCAGCGTGCTGGGGCGCCCCCGGGGCGGACCGTTCGACCCGGCCGCCCCCCTACTCACAGCGATCGCCTCCGACCCGCTGCTGCGCACCCGCAAACTCATCGCCGAGCCGTGGGACGCCACTCGCGACGGCTACCAGGTCGGTGGGTTCGGTGTGCATTTCAGTGAGTGGAACGGCAGCTACCGCGACGTCGTGCGGGACTTCTGGCGGGGCGTCCCCGGCGTCAGCCAGCTCGCCTCCCGGCTGGCGGGCAGCTCGGACCTCTACGCGGCAAGTGGCCGGCGGCCGTGGGCATCGATCAACTTCGTCACCGCGCACGACGGGTTCACGCTGCGGGACCTGGTCTCCTACAACCGCAAGCACAACGAGGCCAACGGTGAGTGCGGCGCCGACGGCACCGACGACAACCGTTCCTGGAACTGCGGTGTCGAGGGCCACACCAAGGATCCGGCGGTGCGCCAGCTACGCGCGCGCCAGGCACGCAATCTGTTGGCCACCCTGGTGCTGTCCACCGGCACGCCCATGTTGCTGGCCGGTGACGAACGCTGGCGCACCCAGGGCGGCAACAACAATCCCTACCGGCTCGACGACGAGACGTCCTGGCTGGCCTGGTTCGCCGATCCGGACAGCGAGATGATGACCGCTTTCACTCGCCGCCTGATCGCGCTGCGCACCACGACACCCGCGTTGCGCCAACCGGAGTTCTTCGAGGGTCGCACCACTCCTGGCGGCGCGCCCGACCTGGTCTGGTTGCATCCCGACGGGCGCCCCATGGAGCTCGGCGACTGGCAAGACGGCGATCTTCGCACGCTCAGCATGTGGATCGACGGCACCGACGTGCGGTCCCACCCGCCACCGCCGGTCACCGATTCGTGGCTGCTGGTGCTGCACGCCGGCGCCCACCCGATCATGGTCACGCTGCCGGATCGGGAGTACGGCGAGCGGTATGAACCGGTGCTGGACACCGGATCCCCGGACGGCGTGCCCACCCATCCGCGAAGCCGGCGCCCGGGAACCCGGATGACAGTCCCCGCCAGAAGCCTCCTGCTCTTCCGCGCCGTCCGCGGGTAGATCACGGTTTGTGTGCCTTCCGCGACACGACGTGTCGTCTGCGGCACATAAACCGTGATCAAGGGCTCAGGTGGCCAGGTGGAGGAGGCCGAACTCGGCTGGGACAGCCATCAGCGGGTGTTGCGGCAGGACGCGCACGGTGTATCCGACCAACCCGGCGTGCGGCAGCCGTAACGTCGCCTCGAATCGGTCGCTGTCGCCATCCGCTTCGCCAGCCGGCTGCATGGTCACCACCAGCGGGTCCTGCAACTCCTCCCGGTCGTCCACCCGCCCGACCACGACTTGGACGTCGACGTCGCACGGCTTCAGCCCGGCTAACACGACCGCCGCGCGGACCGTCATCTCCGAGCCCAGCTCCGGCGTGTCCGGCAGGCCGGAAATGTCCACCTGCGCTACCCGGACCCGAGGCCAAGCCGCGCCGACCCGCAACCGGTATCGCGCCAGGTCGCGGGCCCCGGCGAAGGAGTCGGCGCGCACCGCCGCGGCCGATTCCGCGGCCGGCGCGTAGAGCCGCTCTACGTACTCCTGCACCATCCGGCAGGCCTGGACCTGCGGGCGCAACGTGGCCAGGGTGTGCCGCACCATGGTCACCCAGCTGGTCGGCACGCCGTCGGCGCCACGGTCGTAGAACTCGGGGACGAGGTGCGTTGCGATCAGCTCGTAGAGCGCGTTGGCCTCCAGGGTGTCACGCCGCTCCGGATTCTCGACGCCGTCGGCAGTCGGAATGGCCCAGCCGTTGCGGCCGTCGTAGAGCTCATCCCACCAGCCGTCCCGGATGGACAGGTTCAACCCACCGTTGAGTGCGGACTTCATCCCTGAGGTGCCGCACGCCTCCAACGGCCGCAGGGGGTTGTTCAGCCACACGTCGCAGCCCCAGTACAGGTACCGGGCCATCGACATGTCGTAGTCGGGCAGGAACGCTATCCGGTGCCGCACGTCCGGCGAGTCGGCAAACTGCACCACCTGCTGGATCAGCGCCTTGCCACCATCGTCAGCTGGGTGCGACTTGCCGGCGATGATCAACTGCACCGGCCGCTCCGGATCCAGCAGCAAGGCCCGGAGCCGTTCGGGGTCGCGCAGCATCAAGGTGAGCCGCTTGTAGGTGGGCACCCGGCGGGCGAAACCCATCGTGAGCACCTGGGGATCGAAGATCCGCGATGTCCAGCCCAGCTCGGGCGCGGAGGCACCGCGCTCCAACCACGCGGCCCGGACCCGCCTGC
>DASUII010000068.1:0-6482 GCA_036279835.1 Pseudonocardiaceae bacterium | reverse complement strand
ATCAGCGACCTAATGAAGCAGTGCTCACGCCACCCCACAGCGGGCACAACATCCCATCAGCGATCAACTCTCCCGACCACCAGCAGGGGCACGATCTGTCATCAGGACTCACAGTCCAGGGAGACGAAGTGCTCACCTGCTAGCGGCTACCAGACACGAGTTTGCCGGATGGCCAACCCGCTAACTCTCATTAGGGTAGACGGGTGCGCTCCCGCCACCGTGCCCGAACTCTGGTCGCCCTCGGCCAGGTGATTGCTGCCCTGGTTCTGGGTGGACTGGCCTGGTGGTGCTGGCACCGCGGCATCGTCCCGACTGCCGTTCGCCGCGGCGTCGCGCTGAGCCGTATCGAGGGACGTTGGTGGGCAGCGGCCGTCGGTGCCGCCACGCTGGCCGCAATCCTGTTGCTCGACGCCGGACGGCGGATCATGGTGGCAGCGGCGCGACGGCAATACCGCTGATGGATACGATTGCTGCATGTCGTCCGGGGTCGCGAAGCGTGCTGCGCGCGCGAAGGCTGCCCTCCGGACGTGACAGCCCACGAGTCGGCTCGGCTGTTTGATCGAGCCTGTGCTGTGACCCCCGGCGGGGTGAACTCCCCGGTGCGGGCTTTCGGCGCGGTCGGCGGCACGCCGCGCTTCATGGTCCGAGCAGCGGGACCCTACCTGTGGGACGCCGACGGTAACCGCTACGTCGATCTGGTCTCATCATGGGGCCCGATGATCCTGGGCCACGCGCATCCCGCTGTGGTGCAAGCGGTACAGGCTGCGGTCACCCGGGGGCTGTCCTTCGGCGCTCCCACCGCAGGGGAGACTGAGCTCGCTGAGGAGATCGTGCGCCGAGTCGAACCGGTTGACCAGGTACGCCTGGTCAACTCCGGCACCGAGGCGACGATGAGCGCGATCCGGCTGGCCCGGGGCGTCACCGGGCGCGCCGCTGTAGTCAAGTTCGCCGGGCACTACCACGGGCACGTCGACGCGCTGCTCGTCGCCGCTGGCTCCGGCGTCGCCACCTTCGGCCTGCCCAGCAGCGCAGGCGTCACCGGCGCGCAGGCCGCTGACACGATCGTGTTGCCCTACAACGATCTCGACCCGGTCCGTGCCGTGTTCGCCGAACGGGGCACCGAGATCGCCGCCGTCATCGCCGAGGCGGCTGCCGGGAACATGGGTGCGGTACCGCCCGACTCGGGGTTCAACGCCGAGCTGCGTGAGTTGTGCCACTCCCACGGCGCGCTGCTGATCCTGGATGAAGTGATGACCGGATTTCGAGTGTCGGCCGCCGGCTGGTTCGGGCTCGAACATGTGCCGGCCGACCTCTACACCTTCGGCAAGGTGATGTCTGGTGGGTTACCGGCGGCGGCGTTCGGCGGTTCTGTGGAGTTGATGTCCTACCTCGCCCCGGCCGGTCCGGTTTACCAGGCGGGAACGCTGTCCGGGAACCCGGTCGCGGTGGCCGCCGGGTTGGCCACGCTGCGGGCCGCTGACCGGGACGTCTACGCCCAGCTGGATGTGGCGGCGACCAGGCTGGCCGGTCTGCTCGATCAGGCATTGGACGCCCACAGCGTGCCGCACCGGGTGCAGACCGCGGGCTCGATGCTCAGCGTGTTCTTCACCGCCCCCGCCGGCGGACCGGTGCGGGACTACGCCGCAGTCAAAGCCACCGAGACTTGGCGTTTCCCGGCGTTCTTCCACGCGCTGCTGGAGCGTGGCGTCTACGCTCCACCGAGCGCGTTCGAGTCCTGGTTCGTCTCCGCAGCGCTGGACGAGGAGGCTTTCGGAGTGATCGCGGCGGCGCTGCCACCTGCCGCCCGGGCCGCCGCGCAAGCCAGGCAACCAGGATGAGCCGCACCGTGGTCCACCTGCTGCGCCACGGCGAGGTGCACAACCCGGACCGGATCCTTTACGGGCGGCTACCCGGCTTCGGGCTGTCCGACGTCGGCGCCGGGCAAGCAGAGAAAGTCGCCGAACATCTCGCCGATCGCGACATAGTGCAGGTGGTCGCCTCGCCGCTGCTGCGGGCACAGCAGACCGCGACGTCGATCGCCGCCCGGCATGGGCTGGAGCTGCTCACCGACGAGGGTTTGATCGAGGCGACCAACGTGTTCGAGGGGGCCCGGGTGTCGGTCGGTGATGGGACGTTGCGCGACCCGCGAACGTGGCCCAAGTTGCGTAACCCGTTCCGGCCGTCCTGGGGGGAGCCGTACCGGCAGATCGCCGACCGGATGCTCGCCGCGACGTACCGGGCCCGCGACCGGGCCGCCGGCCACGAGGCGGTGTGCGTGTCGCATCAACTACCGATCTACACATTGCGCCGGCACCTGGCTGGGCAGCGGCTCTGGCATGACCCGCGGCGCAGGCAGTGCGCCCTGGCATCATTGACCAGCCTGGTCTTCGACGGCGACACGCTGCTCGAGGTGCTCTACAGCCAGCCCGCCGGCAGCTCGGACCCGAGGGTGACCGGGGCATGAGGCGGGCGTTGGTGCTGTTCGCAGCGGCTTTCCTGGTGGCCGGCTGCGCCACCGGGACCGACGCAGTAACCCACGGCGGCACCTTCGAGTTCGTCACTCCAGGCGGGAAGACCGACATTTTCTACGATCCGCCGGCTAGCCGGGGCACGGTCGGCACGCTGGCCGGGGACAGCGTGACCGAACCTGGAACCACGGTGTCGTTGGCGGGCTATCCCGACCAGGCGGTGGTGCTCAATGTCTGGGGCTCGTGGTGCGGGCCGTGCCGGTCCGAAGCCGCTGACCTGGTACGGGTGGCTGGCGCCACATCGCCTCAGCGGGTCCAATTCATCGGGATCGACGTCCGGGACAGCCGGCAGGCCGGCGCGGACTTCGCCCGCGACTTCGGTCTCAGCTACCCGTCGATCTTCGACCCTCCCGGCCGGACGCTGCTCGCGCTCAACGGTGTCCCTCGGTCAGTGGTGCCGCTGACCATTGTCCTGGACCGCCACCACCGGGTCGCCGCAGTATTCCTGCACGCCATCCACGCGCAGGATCTACAGCCAGTGGTGCAGCGCATCGCGGCGGAGGCCTGACCCCTTTCACCCCGCACACGGGGTGGCTGGTACGTGACGAGCTGCCCCGACCTACGCTGAGCGATGTGGGGCTCACCGAACTCGCCATCTCCGGGCCGCTGCTGCTGGCGGCGGGTGTAGCGGTGGTGGCCGGTGCGGTGAGTTTTGCCTCGCCGTGTGTGGTCCCGCTGGTGCCCGGATACCTGGCGTACCTGACGGGGTTGGTCGGCGCTGAAGGCGCCGGTCACAGCCGGGGGCGGGTGCTCAGCGCGGTCGCGCTGTTCGTGCTCGGTTTCTCAGTGGTGTTCACCGCCAGCGTGGTGACCGTGCTCGGCATCGCGGACCGGCTGACCCTCAACGAGGTGATCCTGCAGCGCGTCGGTGGTGTGATCACCATCGCAATGGGGTTGGTGTTCGTCGGGATGGTGCCCACCCTGCAACGTGACCTGCGGGTGCACCCGCGACCAGGATTGGGGCCCCGGCACCTGCTCGGGGCACCGCTGCTGGGCGCGGTATTCGGGCTGGGCTGGACGCCGTGCCTGGGACCCACGCTGGCCGGAGTGATAGCGCTGGCCGTCGGCACCCCCGGCGGTGGCCTCGCTCGCGGAGTGCTGCTGGTCGTGGCCTACTGCCTCGGCCTGGGGGTGCCGTTCTTGTTGCTTGCCTTCGGCGCAAGGCACGCGGTCCGGGCGATGTCCTGGCTGCGCGAACACGTCCGCGGGGTCCAACTCGCCGGTGGTGCGTTGCTCATCGCGGTCGGGCTTGCGCTGGTCACGGGGGTGTGGGCGGAGCTCATCGCGGTACTCCAAGGGCCGGTGCGGGGTTTCGAGACGCCGATCTGATGAACCGACTGACCCAGTTGACGGCGTTGGCCCGCAATACCTGGCGCGGGTTGACGAGCATGCGCACTGCCCTGGCGCTGCTGTTCCTGCTGGCACTGGGCGCATTGCCGGGGGCTCTGCTGCCGCAGTACTCACTCAACGCCCAGCGGGTGCGGACCTATCAAGCGCAGCACCCGATCTTGGCACCGGTGCTGGACCGGCTGGGTTTCTTCGAGGTCTTCGCCAGTCCGTGGTTCGCCGCGATCTACCTGCTGCTGTTCATCTCGCTGGTGGGTTGCGTGGTGCCGCGCAGCATCGACTACGCGCGGCAGCTGCGCCGGGCCCCGGTGGCCACCCCCCGCAACCTCGCCCGGCTGCCGCATCACGCTGTCGGCCAGTCCGCCAGCACCCCCGCTGAGGTCATCGCGGCCGCACGGCGACGGCTGCGTGGTTGGCGAATCGCCGCGGGTGAGGAGTCCGGCGGCGTCCGGACGCTGTCCGCCGAGCGTGGTTACCTGCGCGAAGCGGGCAACCTCGTCTTCCACATGGCCCTGCTCGGGCTGCTGGTGTCCTTCGCGATCGGCAAACTGGTCGGCTACGAGGGCCAGGTGATCGTGCTCGCCAACGGCTCACAGTTCTGCAACTCCGGCTCGCTGGCTTATGACTCGTTCCGGCCAGGCCGATCGGTCGACGGTACCGCGCTCACCCCGTTCTGCGTGGAAGTCAACGCTTTCAAGCCGACCTACCTGCCCACCGGAGCGCCAGAGGACTACCGCGCCGCCATCAGTTACCAGGGTCCCGACGACATCGCCGCGGGCACGTGGCATCCCTACCTGTTGAAGGTCAACGACCCGTTGCGGATCGGCGGCACCCGGGTGTACCTGCTCGGCCACGGTTACGCCCCCCAGTTCACGGTCACCTTCCCGGACGGGCAGCAACGCAGCGCCGTAGTGCAGTGGCCGCCGGTGGAGCTGGGCACGATGTTGTCGGAGGGCACCACCAAATTCGACCCACCCGGAGTCACCGACGACGCGACCCGGCGCACCGGCCAGCTTGCGATCACCGGGCTGTTCGCGCCGACCGCGACATTCCGCGGTTCACTGCTGTCCTCGGCGTTCCCGGACCTGCTCGATCCGGCCGTTGCCGTCGACGTGCTCAAGGGCGATCTGGGCAACAACTCCGGCCGTGGCCAGTCGATCTTCTCCATCGATCAGTCCATGGTGGACTCGGGGCGCTTGAAGCAGGTGGCGCGACAGAACCTGCGGCCCGGTCAGCAGCTCACCCTGCCCGACCGCACGGTGGTGCACTTCGACGGGGTGACCCGCTTTGTGTCGCTGCAGGTCTCCTACGACCCGACGCAGCTCTGGGTGCTCGGCTTCGCGATGCTCATTCTCGGCGGACTTGGACTGTCCCTGATCGTCAAGCGCCGCCGATTGTGGGTGCGCGTCACCGCGGCGGAACTGGCCGGTACCGTGGTCGAATTGGGCGGGTTGGCCCGCACTGAGGCCGCTGGCTACGGCGAGGAGTTCGAGCGGATCGCCGCTGACCTGCTGCCGCCCGGCCGGGCACAGCCCCCGGTGCCTACTGTGATATCGAAGGCTGTGGTATCGAAGGAGGGGGATGAGGGTGCCGATCAACGCGGTTCTGGAGTCCTACAGTGACCTCGCGTATGGCACGGCGCTGGTCCTGTACCTCCTCGCGATGGTCCTGCACGCCGTCGAGTACTCAGCAAGTGGAGCCCCGGTGGCCATCGCAGCGAGGGTGCCCGCGGGCGGCAACGGGCTGGTTGCGACCCTAGCTCCTCCTGAACGCGAGTCAGGGCGGAGCAGGCCCGAGCGGGCCGGTCGGTCCGCCGTGGCGCTTACCGCGCTTGCGGTGCTGGTGCACGCCGGCTCGTTGGCGCTGCGCGGCGCCGCTATCGGCCGCGTGCCGTGGGCCAATATGTACGAGTTCATCTCGGCCATCTGCTGCGTCGCGGTGGGCTGTTGGCTGATCGCGTTGTACCGCCAGCGCAGTGCTGCAACTCTGTTGCGCCGGCTGGGAGTGTTCGTGCTGCTGCCCGTGGTGGTGCTGATGTTCTTGGGTGGCACTGTGCTCTACGCGCGGGCTGCGCCGCTGATCCCGTCGCTGAACTCATACTGGATCACCATCCATGTCTCCGCGGCGATCACCGCGACGGGGATCCTGCTGGTATCGGGGGTGGCCAGCGCCCTGTATCTGGTCGGCGCACCGGCCGGTTCACGGATCGCCGCCCGGCTGCCGGATATCACCACCCTGGACCGGGTGGCTTACCGGACCGCGGTGGTCGCCTTCCCGATCTGGACCTTCGCGATCATGGCAGGTGCGATCTGGGCCGAGGCCGCGTGGGGCCACTATTGGGGCTGGGATCCCAAGGAGACCTGCGCTCTGATCGCCTGGGTGGTGTATGCGGGCTACCTGCACGCTCGGGCGACGGCCGGATGGCGTGGTTCACCAGCGGCCTGGATCAATGTTGTCGGCTTCGCGGTGATGCTGTTCAACCTTTTCTTCGTCAATATCGTCGTTGCCGGTTTACACTCCTACGCCGGGCTGTAGACACGCTGCTTATCGGAGGCAACTAGGTGTGATCGGACGACCCGACGAGCTTGCGAGCGTGGACTCGTCGCA
>DASUII010000067.1:0-9212 GCA_036279835.1 Pseudonocardiaceae bacterium | reverse complement strand
CCCTCCACCCTGATATCGACGGTCTCGCTGCCGGGTCTTTGCTGTCCGGCGCCATCGAGTCCTCGCAGCGCGCCGCAGCCGAGATCATCGTGGTGCGGGTGGTGGGTGAGGTCGACCTGTGCACCATCCCGATCCTGCAGGCCGCACTCGATGCCAGCCTCGATCAGGGCCCGGCCTATTTGGTCGTCGATCTGGCCCGGATGACCTTTTGCTCTGTGCGGGGGCTTGACCTGCTCACCCAGATCGGTCGCATCGCTGCCGCGGCAGCAACCGGATACGCCGTCGCCGGCGTGTTACCTCGAATCAACCGGGTCTGGGCCCTCTGCTGGGGTGATGATCACCCGGTTTGCTACCCCAACACCACAGCAGCCGTCCTCGGAATCTTGGCGGCCGAGTCCGACGTGCAGGTCCGCCGACCGAGGCAAGCCCTGGCCAACACATCCCGACCGGAGGATTTTCAGCTCGGGCGCAACAGATTTTCCCCGACGCGCCTAGCGGCCAAGCGTCGCTAGTGCACGCCAACAGCACCGCGAGTGTGGGTCCTGACGTAGGACAACCGGCAGCCAAGCGGGTATCCCGTGTCACCTGATGACCGCTGATCCTTCGCGTCCTAGCCTGGGGGGTTTCGTCCGGTGTCCGGTCGGGAGGCCGTCGTACCGGGATTGGGGTTGTGGGCCATCGGCGCGGCCCGGACCAGGGTGCCGGTACCGCGTCGGTACGCCAGGCCAGTTCGTAAGCCCTGGAGCAGCTGCAGCGTGTCACGGACGGTGAGTGACATTTTTGAGTAGGACGCTAGCGTCATGGAGGAATTTCTGTCGCGGGGTCGTAAAGGGTATCCGCGCAGGTGAGTCGAGCCGTCGCGAGCGAGTTCGTCTTCGACCGTCACAAGGCGGCGGAACTGTCGGTCGTCTACCGCATTCTGGTTCCCCAACGGTAGCTGCGCCTCAGGACTACACCCGCGCGTACCCGAGCCACATGCCAGCGAAGATCACCGTTCGGCTCAAGGACGGCATGGTCCGCGCGCACCGTCCAGGGCTTTCCCGGTCTGCCATCGCACGCGTTCACCTGGCAGGACGCCGTGGACAAGTTCGACCAGCTCGTCGACGGACGCCTCGACCACTCACTCTCCGACGAGATCATGCACGCCGTGCAGTCGCTGGAGACCATCCTCTATCGAACATCTCTGGTCCGCTCGGCCTGGATGAACGCGGGCCGAACTGCGGTGATCCAGGCCGAGGTTCGGTCCGTTGCGGCCCGGCCAGCGGGTACAGACTGACTGGGTGACCGATGGCCAGGCCGCCGACCGCGCGGCGGAGCTAGCACCCGAGCCGGCTGTGGCGGACCGCAATCCGCAGCATCCGGCTGCCCACAGCGGCCTGTTCGGGCTCACCCTCGGCGCGCTCGGTATCGTTTTCGGTGACATCGGCACCAGCCCGCTCTATGCGGTGCAGACGGTGTTCTCGATCGACAACCACGCGGTCAGCCCGACGCCGGGCGACGTGTACGGGGTTGTCTCGCTGATCTTCTGGTCGGTCACGCTGATCGTGACGGTCAAGTACGTGTCCTTCATCCTGCGGGCCGACAACGACGGTGAGGGCGGTGTCATGGCGCTCGCCGCGCTGGTCCGCGGCGTGTCCGGTTCCTCGGCCCGGCTCGCCTCGATCGCGCTGGCCCTTGGCGTGCTGGGCGCGTCGCTGTTCTACGGCGACTCGCTGATCACGCCGGCCATCTCGGTGCTCTCGGCGGTGGAGGGTCTGGAGGTCGCCCGACCCGAGCTCGCTTCGGCGGTGTTGCCGATCGGGATCGCCATTTTGACGCTGCTGTTCGTGGTGCAGCGCTGGGGAACCCACCAGGTCGGGCGGCTGTTCGGACCGGTGATGGTGCTGTGGTTCGGCACGCTCGCCGTCCTGGGTGTGCCGCACATCGCCGCGCGCCCCAGCGTGCTGCTCGGGTTGTCGCCGACCTACGCCGTGTCGTTCTTCGCCGTCCACCCGGTGACCGCGTTTTTGGCAATGGGCGCGGTGGTGCTGGCGATCACCGGCGCCGAGGCCCTCTACGCCGACGTGGGCCATTTCGGGCGGCGCCCGATCCGGGTGGCGTGGTTCGTCCTGGCCTTCCCCGCGCTGACATTGAACTACCTGGGGCAGGCGGCATTGATCCTGACCGACCGCCACGCCGTCGACAACCCCTTCTACCGGCTCGCCCCGGGCTGGGCGCAGCTGCCGCTGGTGGTGCTGGCCACCTGCGCCACGGTGATCGCCTCGCAGGCGGTGATCTCCGGGGCGTTCTCGGTGTCGCGCCAGGCCGTCCGGCTCGGGTACCTGCCGCCCCTGACCGTCCGGCACACCTCCGCCCAGGAGAGCGGCCAGATCTACGTGCCGGCGGTGAACTGGCTGCTGTTCGGCGGCGTGCTCGTGCTGATGGTGGTCTTCCGCTCCTCGGACCGCCTGGCCACCGCCTACGGGCTGGCGGTCACCGGGACCCTGCTGCTGACCACCACGCTGTTTCTCATCTACGCCATGAACGCGTGGCACTGGGCGCGGTGGAAGCTGGTGATAGTCGCCATCGTGTTCGGCGGCGTCGAGCTGACCTTCCTCGCCGCCAATCTGACCAAGGTCGTCCACGGTGGCTGGCTGCCACTGCTCGTCGCCGCTGTGGTGGCCACGGTGATGACCACCTGGCAGCGGGGCCGCCGAATCGTGACCGCCCGCCGCGTCGAGGTGGAGGGGTCGCTTCCGGACTTCGTGGAGAAGCTGAACGCCGACGGCATCCCCCGGGTGCCCGGCACCGCCGTGTTTCCCCACCCCACCAAGGAGACCGCGCCACTCGCGCTGCGGGCCAACGTCGAGTTCAATCACGTGCTGCACGAGCGGGTCGTGATCGTGAGCGTGCAGTCGGAGAACGTCCCACACGTCCCACCGGGCGATCGGGTGACCATCGACCAGCTCGGCCACCCCGCGGACGGCATCGTGCACCTGCTCGCCCGGCTCGGCTTCCAGGACGACCACCACATACCCGACCTGCTGCGTGAGTCCCGCGGCCTATGCCAAGAACTCGAATTCGACACCGACACTGTGTCGTACTTCCTGTCCCACATCACCATCGAACGCGGCCCCCAGCCGGGCATGAGTACTTGGCGCAAGCGACTGTTCATCGCCCTCGCCCACAACGCGGCCACCCCGGCCACCTACTTCAAACTGCCCCTCGACCGCACAGTTGTGATGGGCTCGCGCATCGAACTTTGATCGAGCTGTAAGGGCTGTCTAGCGCGCAGCGTCGCCAAGTGACCAGCAGCGGGGCGGCCCGGCCGGCCCCCAATCGGACACCTGTCTCAGCCGGCACGTCGACATACGCTCGATAGTTATTGGCCTGTCACGGGACCTATCGGTGATGTGCCGCTACAGGTCGCCCAATGTTCTGTCTGACCTACGCTGGCCGGCGCGGGCACGCGATGGGCGACCGCGAGCTGTTTTCCCGAGATCCTGGACTACCGACCCCGACCGGTGCGTCGGGGAAGGTGTCGACCAACTGCTGATGCGCAGGATCTGGGCAGCATCGACTGGCCAACAATGCGACCCTGGGGTGGCGCAAGTTGCGGGCAACTCCCGCCAGTTTCCAGTCTCATCGAACTCTCAGGGGGGTGAGGGACACTCGGGTCCGAAGCATGGACCCCGTTCCGTGAGGAGCCTTGATGATCGATAGCACCCGCCACGACTCCACCGATGCGCCCGCCACGGCTCTCGACTTGGCCTCATCGTCGGTGCGGGCGTCGCACGCCGAACGGGAGGCGACGGTTGAACGGCTGCATACCGCGCTGGGTGACGGACGTCTGGAACTCGATGAGACCGAGAAACGCGTTGCGGCGGCCTACGGGTCCTGCTACCGGTCCGATCTGGTCCCGTTGCTTGCGGATCTGCCCGCAGCCGAACCTCGAGGTCTTCGGGCCGGCTGGGCCCAGGTGTGGCAGACGATCGTCAGGCAGGCGTGGGTCTCGCTGGCACGTGTGCGCGGGACACAACCAACTGATCCCCGCCGGGGCCAACAACAGGCCATGACCATCGTGCTGGTCGGGGGCGTGCTGTGGGTGCTGCTGTGCCTGCTGGTCGGCTTTTCCATTGGCCTGCTCGGCTGATGCACCCCTTCGACGCGGGTCTGATCAGGCCCGAATTCTCAGCGTTCGACCACCAACGGAGGACGGGAACTTATGACCGCGGAATCGAGTTCGAAATCCGCTGCTGACGCGGAGTCGGATGCTCCGGCAGCACGGTGGACGCGAATGCTGAGGAGAGTCCCGCTGCGGCTGGTCCTGGTCGTTGCGGTGCTGTTCACCGCGCTGACGGTTCTTGGCGGCGGCACCGGGCTGGTGCTGGGCAAGGTCGGGTCGGTCGGCACCGAGCACCGACACCATGAGTTCACCCTCCACGACGACGACGGGGATGGCGCGGGCCCGTTCCGCGGCCCGAACGGAGAGTCGAGTCGCTGATCGCACGGTCGAAGTGGTGCTCGACGCCACCAGCGATACCGCATGCGGTTCTCGGCCTCACCCTGGCCGACCGCACTGGCGTTACCCTGGCCGACCGTACTCGCGTCCCGAACTCGGAAGGTTGACGGTCCGTCCACTCCTGGCCACCGCCTCTGACCAGTACAAATCGGCGTTAGCTGTGTAACGGTGAACAAGAGGCCATTGACAGGTTGTGGTTGCTTACCTAGGCAAGCGAGAAGACCGCGCTCACCGCATTGCTCACCGCACTCGGCTGACCCGTAATTACAGGCCCCGACCCGAGCCGTCGGAGGGGGTCGCGCCACCTCGGACGGTGCCGGTGCGGGTAGTCATTGGGCCCGAAGGAGCGGCCGGCCGCACGCCCAGACATCGACCGCGGTCGTGTCTGCTGGATCTTGCTTGGCAGGATGGCGTAGCCAGATCGGCCCTGCAGCGGGCACCCTCGCACAGGCGGGTCCATCTGAGGCTCGGCCGGCAGGGGACGCCAGCGTAGTCGACGACTTGTGACGACTATCACTCGTGTCGAGCGGACGGTCTTCGAGATCCAGCGGGTGATATGGAGGAGTTGGCGAGTTTCGACAGATTGTAGAGCCCATGCAATACTGAGTACACAAGGGGCAGGGCAACTAGGTGGTAGCGCGGCGCCCGGTTCGCGGGGAGGTTAGCCGAGACAGGGTCAGCGCTGCGTTATCGCCGGTTACCGCTGTGTAACCAGATCCAGTGGACATTAGGTAGTCGTCGCCAATAATCTACGTAATTCGCTTTCCGGCTTCTTGCCGACGGCGCATGTGCTGTCTCAGCACCGCCAGGAAACGGGCTCGCCCTAAACGCTGCATTCGCCGCGCTGCGGCGGCATCTCACTACCTATGCTCACGCCCAGCATGGCTGCTCACCAGCAACCGAGCGGATCAGACGACAGCTGGGCAAGGCCCGTGCAACCTCGGTCGGTAGGTAGTGAAGTTGCTGGAGCCCCGAAATCGCTCGCCACTGATTAAGTAGTCGAAAAATCGATATCCCAGCTAAGCATTAGAGGCACATTTTAAGTGGTGAATGCATGTTGTCAGGCGACTTTCTCCTCGTATGGTGGGATTAGCCGAATCGGCAAGGCGTCGATGAGGTGTTTCGGTTCCGGCCCACTGGGCCCCTATAAGGAGGACATTTATGTCTGACGCATTGAGTTTCGCCGACATCACCGGGCTCGACGTGGAGCTTCTCCCCGCTCGTACCGTGATGTCGATGTTCAGCATGGGCGGCGACTGCAAGGGCGGCAACGGTGGCCACGGCGGCGCGGGCGGCGCTGCCCAGGGCGGGCTGGGGATTAACATCCTCAGCGGCCTCGGCATTCTGGGCCGTGGAATCGCCAGCGCTGGGGACGCCACCGGCGGCGCAGGCGGCAGCGCTAACGGCGGCAGCTGCTGAGCAGACCGCGGCCGAGCTTGAGCCGGTGATCACCTGCGGTGCCGTTGGCTAGGGAACGACACCGCTATGGCCGGCGGCCACGCTCAGGGCGGCACTGGGGCAGCCGACTACTCCTCCTAGTCGTGCAGTACCGCCCGTGCGATCACGTGATCGCGTGCGATGCCGTCAGCCCTGGAGGGGTGGCTCAACACGGCCACCCCTCCAGCGATCCCCCGCATACCTAAATAGCCAAACCGTATCCGACCCGAAACTGTGATAAACGATCCTCATCTGCCGACTGACGGCGTGTCCGTCCACCTCCACACTCGGGCTCCTGAAAACGATTAGGACAACAGTGCCAGGGCGTCTTGCGAGAACATTGGTCGACGTTGGCCAGTGTTGGGTGGCACGAGCTGACCCGATTTGTACTAGCGAGGCTGCGCCTCTGACCGCCGAGGCTGGTGGCTGGGTTGGTGGATGACGTGCGGTGGGGTGGGGGCAGGGTTGCCGGGTTGGGGTGTTTTGCGATCTGGGGGTGGGCCATGGCAACCCGTGTGGTGACGGTGAACGATGTGTTGGATGGGCATGTGGGTTTGGATCTGGAGTGTTTTGACCGGATCTATCTCAATGGCTGGGTGCCGAACTTGCAGGTTCCTGGGCAGGTGGTCAGTTTCTTGACCCGGCATCTGGGGTTCCCGATCCCGTCTCCGGCGATCTTGGAGCGGATCGGGTTGGGGTTTCGTCAAGCGGTCACCGACTTCGCCGCTGAGCACGATGTACCGGTGGTGCGTTTCGCCAAGGGGCAGCGCAAGGTGGAGGTGATGCGGCCGTATCTGGAGCGGCTGGAACGCCAGGGGCGCACGGGGGTGGCGGCGATCGGGGTGGCGCAGGAGTTCCAGCGGGTGTTCACCGGGACGACCTACCATGCAGATGAGGGTGGTGGTGACGTCCCGCGCTTCAGTTACGCCAAGGCCGACCGCCGCGTCACGGCGTATTACTTCTATGTGGTGGATGAGGTGTTCGGGCCGGCGTTTGTGAAAGTGTGTGCGTATTTCCCGTACCCGATCAAGATATGGCTCAATGGGCATGAATACGCCAAGCGCCGGGCTGCGGCGGCGGGAATCGCGTTCACCGAGCTGGACAACGGATTCGCCAGCACCGATGATCCGGCTGGGTTGCAGGGCATCTGCGACACCCTGACCGCTGGGGTGATCCGGGTATTCTGCGAGCGCTGGTGGGCCCGGTTGCCGCTGCCGTTGACCGAGGCCGATCGGGCCGCGGGCTACTGGTGGGACATCGCGATGCGCCAGGTTGAGGTCTCGCGCACCATGGTCTTTGACGCACCACGCCATGCCCGGGGATTCTTTGAGGCGCTGTGCACGGACAACCTCGATATCGGCCGTCCGCAGCAGATGCAGATCATCTTCGGGCGTCGGGTGCGCACCGCACCCCAGGGTGGTTACCGCACCAGGCTGCTGCGCTCCGGCGATGAGGTGACCCTCAACGCTTACTTCCGGCACTCCCGGGTCAAGTCCTACCTTAAGTGCGGCCGGGCATTCCGGATCGAGACCGTCGTCAATGACACCGGTGACCTCGGGCTGCGCCGCGGGCTGACCCATCTTGAGGAACTGTCGGTCAAAGCCCGTGACATCAACCGCCGCATGGTCGATGCTTTCCGGGTCGGTCAGGGCTGTGTCCTTGCGAGCCCAGCCTTTGAGCGGGTCGCGCGACCATCCCTGGTGGACGGTCGGAGGGCCCCAGCCCTGCGGTTCGGCGACCCTCGGGTCATGGCCCTGGCCGGCGCCCTGTGCGCCATCGTGCACACCGTCACCGGGTTCACCAACCGGAGCCTTCGCGCCCAGGTGAGCACCCTGCTCGGTGAACCGTACTCAATGAGCCAGATGAGCTATGACCTGCGACGCCTGCGACTCAAAGGATTAATCACCCGACTGCCTCACACCAACACCTACGTCTGCACCGACGAGGGTCAGCGAGTCGCGATCTTCTACACCAAAGTCCACGACCGCCTGCTACGAACGCTACTCGCTGCCAACGCCCCACCCGCACCACTACCCCTGCGTCAAGCACTGCGGGTCATCGACCGCCACGTCGACGACTACATCAACAAGGCCCGCATCGCCGCCTGAAAACTCGGCTCAAGTTTCAACCCCTAGCGCCCAAGCGGCGCTAGGCCGGGCGTGGGGACCGGCGTGGACCTTGGGGACCGCAACAGTGCACCATCGAGAGTACGAAATTGCGCCTCGGGGTGCGCCTGCACGATCAGGCGGTGGCCAGCGTGGGCGTCTCAGGCAGGCACGCTATCTTACCGGCCCGGATTCGGGGTGACCCGTGCCGGTGAGGGTGTTGCGTCAGACGGCGATGCGTCGTCGAGACAGCCGGTCACGTTCGGAAGCATCGATGTTCTCCAGCTACGGCGAGGGCCGTTGCACTCTCACTGAGCGTGGCCACGCGCCACCGTCTGACAGACCAGATCGTCCGTAAGGTCCAAGGAGCAGCGTTACGAGAGCCCATGCAAGGTTGGCGGCAGCGCTGGTACTCACTGTGGGAATCATTGGCCTGGCAGGGGCTGAGGCCGCAGCGTCCCCGGCGGGGGCCCCTACCGCCGTGCGTCACGTCACCGGAGCAGCGGGAAATTCCGGTCAGTTGCTCTGCGGGGTCAGCACCCGGACCAAGGGCTTGCCGGGGAGTATCAGCATGGTGCTCAACCACGCCCCGGCCGGCCAGCTGCTGGTTAGGCTTCAGGACGCCAAGAACGGGAAGTATTTCGGGGAGCAGAAGGTGGTGAACGCCGGGAAGACAACCTCGATCCTGGTCAGTGACGTCCTCGCCGGAACCCAGTTCCATGTCTACGCGGCCAGCCCTATCGGGTCCCCCGGCGGCCTCGTCTCGCGATCGGTCACTGACGGCGAAGCACACGGCAGAAGGAAGGAGAGCCCGGTGTCGAGCCTAAGGGTGGACCTCATCACCGATCATCGTCGGTCGCTCCGGCCCGATGGTCTGAAGCCATGCTGATCTACTCGATGAGCGTCTCGGTGGACGGCTTCATCGCCGACCGCGAGGGCGCGTTCGGCTGGACGACCCCCAACGAGGAGCAGTTTCGTTTCCACATCACGCAGACACGCGAGCTTGGCGGCTATCTGTGCGGCCGCAGGCTCTACGAGACGATGCTGCCGTGGGAGACGGATCCATTGATGCGCGACAACGAGCTCGGGGCCGCGTTCGCCGACGTCTGGTGTGCGATCCCGAAGGTCGTCTTCAGCCGCACGCTCGACAGCGTCCAGGGCAACGCCCG
>DASUII010000066.1:0-9899 GCA_036279835.1 Pseudonocardiaceae bacterium | reverse complement strand
AGATCGGCCAGCCGGCAGATCGGCTCTCGACCGGCCACCCGAGCGGTTCTCACCGCTGCCCAGTCCAGTTTCTCGATCTCGCCAGAGCCATCGGTGGTGCGGTCCAGCGTCGCGTCATGAATGACCACGACCACACCGTCCCGGGTGGCGCGAACATCGGTCTCCAAGTAGCGGTAGCCCTCCGCAGCGGCGCGGCGGAAGGCGGCCAGTGAGCTCTCCATGCCGGCCAGCTCGCCGAGATGCCAACCGCGGTGCGCGAACGCCCGGGGCAACGGCCCGTCCAGAAACGGATGCCGAGACGAGACCACGTTCCCCATTGTGCCCGGCCCCCGGCGGTCGTTGTCGCAGGAGTGTGCCGAGCTGCGACACTGGAGTCGGAGAGCGGATTGGACGGTCCGGGGCAGGGGAGCGGGGGATGACGACACACGAGAGCGTCGAGCTGCAGCTGCTAGCTGCAGAGTTCGTCGCGCTGCTGGGGCCCGCGGCGGTGATCACCGACCGGCAACGCCTGCGCACCTACGAGTGTGACGGGCTGGCGCAATATCGGGTGGTACCGGGGCTCGTGGTGCTGCCGGAGTCCGCCGAACAGATCGCCGCGGTGGTCCGAGCCTGCGCTGCCGCGAAAGTGCCGTTCGTGGCCCGCGGCTCCGGTACGGGGCTGTCCGGGGGTGCGCTGCCACACGCGCAGGGAGTGTTGATCGTGACGTCCAGGATGCGCCGGATCCTGGAGATCGACCCCGCCAACGAGCGTGCGATCGTCGAGCCCGGTGTGATCAATCTCGACGTCACAAGAGCCGCTGCGTCGCAGGGCTGGTACTTCGCCCCAGACCCGTCCAGCCAGCAGATCTGCTCGGTGGGTGGCAATGTCGCGGAGAACTCCGGCGGGGCGCACTGCCTGAAGTACGGGTTCACCACCCACCACGTGCTGGGCGCCGAGGTCGTCACCCCGGATGGGGAGCTGGTGTGGCTGGGCGGCACGACTCGTGATGCGCCCGGATATGACCTGCTCGGCGCGTTCGTGGGCAGCGAGGGCACCCTCGGGATCGCCACCAAGATCGTGGTGCGGCTGCTGCGGGATCCGGAGTCGGTACGCTGCCTGCTCGCCGCCTTTCCTAGCGTGGACGAGGCAGGTACCGCGGTATCGGAGATCATCGCCGACGGCGTCACACCGGCTGCCATCGAGATGATGGACGCATTGGCGATCGAGGCGGCCGAGGCCGCGGTGGCCTGTGGATACCCTGAGGGCGCCGGTGCGGTGCTCATCGTCGAGCTGGACGGTCCGGTCGCCGAGGTCGAACACACGTTCGCCGCCGTGCAACGCCACTGCACCGACGCGGGCGCCTTCGAGATCCGGGTCGCCCGCGACGCTGCCCAGCGCGCGCTGTTCTGGAAGGGCCGCAAGTCCGCGTTCGCCGCGGTAGGTCGGATCAGCCCCGACTACATCGTTCAAGACGGGGTGATCCCCAGAACGGCGTTGCCCGCCGTGCTACGCAAGATCGCCGCTCTGTCGGCCGGTACCGGGATCCGGGTAGCCAACGTCTTCCACGCCGGTGACGGCAACCTGCACCCGCTGGTCCTTTTCGACGAAGCCAAACCCGGCGAGGCGCAGGCCGCGGAGGAGGTCTCGGGGGCGATCCTCGACCTGTGCATCGAATACGGTGGCTCGATCACCGGCGAGCACGGCGTCGGCTCGGACAAGGTTCGATACATGCCGCGGATGTTCACCGCCGAGGACCTGGACACCATGCAGCGACTGCGCTGCGCCTTCGATCCCGCCGGGATATGCAACCCCGGCAAGGTGTTCCCCACTCCCCGGCTGTGTGGGGAAGTGCCGGGCAGGCACAAGGGCGTGCACCCGCTGCAAGCCGCAGGTTTGGCCGAGCAGTTCTGATGGTCACCTCGACGATCGGCGGGTTAAGGGCGGCCTGCGATGACGTAGCACAGGCCACCGCCGAGGACACCGTGGATGGCGTGCTGGCTCGCTGGGTGGCCCGTCCCGGGAGCACCGCGGAGGTCGCGGCGGTGCTGCACACGGCGGCCGGGCTGGGGCTGCGGGTGGTGGCGCGAGGCAGCGGCAGCCGGCTGGCCTGGGGCGTCGCACCGACCGCGGTGGACCTGATCGTGGACACCAGCCGGATGGACGCGGTACTCGCCCATGCCGCCGGTGACCTGGTCGTCACCGTGCAGGCCGGCTTACCGATGGGCGTCTTGCAGCGCGCGTTGGCCCCGCACCGGCAGCGCCTGGCGCTGGACTATGACAATCCTGAGGGAACAATCGGGGGCACCATCGCCACCGCCGCGTCGGGCCCGCTGCGCTACCGGTACGGCTCGGTGCGCGATCTGCTCATCGGCATCACCGTGGTGCTTGCCGACGGCAGCGTCGCCCACTCGGGAGGCAAGGTGGTGAAGAACGTCGCCGGTTACGACCTGGGCAAGCTCTACACCGGTTCGCTGGGCACCCTCGGTGTGATCACCGAGGCGGTGTTCCGGCTGCATCCGCTGCCCGAGGCGAGTCGTTGGATCACCGTGCCAGCTGTCGACGCCACGCGCGCCGCGGCCGCCATCGCCGCGGTCCGGGGGTCCCAACATGACCCGGTGGCTCTCGAAGTGGACCGAGCCGCGCCGGGTGGTCCAGTGACCGTGGCGACCGCTGTTGAGGGCGTCGCCGGGGGCATCGGTGCCCGCGCCGACGCGGTCGCCGACTTGGTCGCCTCGGCGGCCGGGACGTCGGCCACGGTAAGCGAGCAGCCACCGGAGTGGTGGGGTCATGCGCCGCATCCTCCGCCGGGTCCCGCCGCGACGGTCAGCTGCGAGCCCACCGGGCTGGCTGACCTGCTCAGTACCGCCCCGGGAACACTGCGTGGCAGCGCCGGAGCCGGCGTGCTCGTCGCCGGCCTGACTGGCGGTGCCCGGCTGGGTGTCGAGCTGGCGCAGCTGCGTGAGATCGCCTACCGGCACGGCGGCAGCGCGGTACTACGGTGCGCGCCTTCGGAGCGCAAAGCTGATCTTGATGTGTGGGGACCGGTGCCCGCCCTGGCGTTGATGCGCCGGCTGAAGGACCAGTTCGATCCGGAGCACCGGCTGTCGCCCGGACGGTTCGTAGGAGGGATCTGAATGAGTGCGGGCGCTTTCGATGACCATCACCCGCCGCAGCCTGAGCTGATCAAGGACTGCGTGCACTGCGGGTTCTGCCTGCCGTCCTGCCCCACCTACGTGCTGTGGGGGGAGGAGATGGATTCACCGCGTGGCCGCATCCACCTGATGAAATCCGGCCTGGAGGGCGAACCGCTGTCGGCGTCGATGGTAGGGCACTTCGACGCCTGCCTGGGGTGTATGGCCTGCGTACCGGCCTGTCCGTCTGGCGTGCAGTACGGCACGCTGATCGCTGACACCCGGGCTCAAGTACAGCGCCGTTACCGGCGGCCCCGCCGGGAGCGGCTGCTCCGCGAGGCGATCTTCTGGTTGTTCCCTTACCCGAAGCGGTTGCGGGCATTGCGCGGCCCGCTGGCGCTGTACCAGCGCAGTGGGCTGGACCGGCTACTGCGGAGGACCGGGCTACTGGACCGGTTACCGCCGACGCTGCGGGTGATGGAGTCACTGACCCCGACGGTGACCCGGCGCCACCCGCTGCCGGAGCGGGTGCCCGCCCGGGGGCGGCGCCGTGCGGTGGTGGGGATGCTCACCGGCTGTGTGCAGGATGCGTTGTTCCCGGAAGTCAACGCCGCCACCGCGCGGGTGCTCGCCGCTGAGGGCTGCGACGTCGTGATTCCCCGCAGGCAGGGCTGCTGCGGGGCGTTGTCGCAACACATGGGTCGCGAGGACGAGGCGATTACCTTCGCCCGGGCGCTGATCGAGCGATTCGAGGCCGCTGGGGTGGATCATGTCGTGGTCAACGCCGCGGGCTGCGGCTCGGCGATGAAGGAGTATGCACACCTGCTGCGCGACGATCCCCACTACGCCCAGCGCGCACGGACTTTCGTCGAGCGCACCCGCGACGTCTCCGAACTGCTCGTCGAGCTCGGCCCGGTGGCGAAGCGCCACCCGCTGGACGTCGCGATCGCCTACCACGATGCCTGCCACCTCGGTCACGCCCAAGGCATCCGGTCCCAACCCCGCGAGCTGCTGCGGGCCATACCCGGGCTGAAACTAACCGAGATCGCCGAAGCGGATCTGTGCTGCGGTTCGGCGGGGGTCTACAACCTGATCAACCCCGAGCCGGCCACCGAACTGGGGGACCGTAAAGCGCGCAACGTGCTCGCTACCGGGGCGTCGGTGTTGGTGACCGCCAACCCGGGATGTCTGATGCAGATCGCGGCCAGCGCCCGGCGGCTGGGCGAGCACCTGGCCCTAGCGCACACTGTCACGGTGCTGGACGCCTCCATCCGCGGTGTGCCGCTGTGATCCGACCCTCCCCGCCGGACCTCCCGAGCGCCGCAGGCGTCCGACGCCGACTGTCGTCCCAGGCCAGGCGCGGTGAGCTGCTCGAAGCGGCGCTGCGGGAGTTCGGTAGCCGGGGTTACTACCTGACCCAGATGGAACACGTCGCTGCCACCGCCGGGGTGAGCAAGGCTCTGGTCTACCAGCACTTCCCGAGCAAGGAGGAGCTTTTCGCGGCGGTCACCGAGCAGGTCGTGGAGGGCTTCATGAGCCGGCTACCCGAAGTGCTGGGCAATGCCGGCGACGCGCTCGGCGCCTGGCGCGGCGCGGTTCGGCTGTTGTGCGACGTGGTTACCGAACGCCCGGAAGCTTGGGCGCTAGTCGCCCGACATCTGGACAATCCGGAGCTCGGCGCGTCTCTGCGCGGACTCCGGGACCAGGTCACCGAGGTGTTCGCGACGGTGCTCGCCAGCTATTACGCCCCTGAGCGGGGGAGTACGGCCCCTCCGGAGGAGGTGCTGGAGCAGGCGCGGCTCACCGTCCCGCTGGTCGTTGGCGCGCTGCAGGGACTGATGTCTTGGTGGCTGGACCACCCGGAGGTACCGCGGGCGAAGGTCGAGGCGCGGGCGGTGGACTTCGGATGGCTGGGTTTGGACCGCATTCGCCGAGGTGAGTGGCTTCCGCTTGTTGATAACTGACTAGTCAGTTATCTTAGAGGTGACCCGCTTACGGTGGAGTTCCACCCGCTTGTCAAGGAGGCCGCAGATGTCCACGGCTAGCGCAGCTGACGCGACGACCAGTCAAGTCCCCGACCGCGAACACACCGCACAGCGGTTGCTGCGGACCTCCGCCAAGCATTCCTACGACCCGGCCGTCGAAATCGACTGGGACGCACCGCTCGCGCCGGACCGCTACTTCTTCAACCCGCGACGCAGCTCCCTCTACGGCACGCCGCTATGGGATCGGATGAGCGAGGAGCAGCGCATCGAGCTGACCAAGCACGAGTTGGCGAGCCTTTACAGCGTCGGTATCTGGTTCGAGACGATCCTCATGCAGATGCTCGTTCGGCACATCTACGACCGTCCCACGGGCAGTGCGCACGCCCGGTACGGGTGGACCGAGATCGCCGACGAGTGCCGGCACTCGGTGATGTTCTCCCGGGCTGCGGAGAAATTCGGTGGCTCGGCGTACCGCCCCGGTTGGCTCGTCCACCAGCTCGGACGGTTGTTCAAGACGACGTCCAACGGCACTCTGACCTTCGCGGGGACGATCTATGTCGAGGAGATCCTCGACGCCCTGCAGCGCGAGCAGATGGCGGATGAGTCGCTGCAGCCGATCGTCCAGAAGGTTTCGTGGATCCACGTCGTCGAGGAGGCCCGCCACATCCGCTACGCCCGTGACGAGACGTACCGGCAGTGGCCCCGGCTGAGCCGGCTAGGCCGGGCATACAGCCGCTTGGTCCTCGCCATAGTGGTCTACTGCGCCACCATCAGCCTGATCGACCCGAAGGTGTACGCGGCAGTCGGTCTGGACGTCAAGGAGGCCGTCGCAGCGGCTGCCGCGAACCCGCACTGGCGTGAGACCAAGCAGTTCGCCGCTCATAAGGTGATCAAGTTCTTCAACGAGGTGGGGCTCATCGCCGGCCCCGGAAAGCTGCTCTGGCGCCGCGCCGGAGTGCTGTGAGGCTGCGCACATCAGTCCGGACTCGCTAGGTGGCGCTCGGGCGGAACAACCACGTCTAGATCCGTCTGTGGGAAGTCGTCTCCGGTGCACAGCAGCGGGCGTCCCGCGACTCGGCAGGTCGCGTAGGTCAAGCAGTCCCCGAAGTTCAGTGCAGCGGGGTGGCGTCCTTTGCCATAGCGGGTGAATGCCTCGACAGCGATCGGCCAGTGCGCAGCCGTGTACGGGATGGTCTCGGCCCCAGCCTCATACAGCAGTCGCGCCAGCAGCGACCTACCCGCCACCCCAAGGCGGGCGGTGAGCACAATGCCGGTCTCAGCCAGTGTGGGTGCGCCGACTCCGACGACGGGCGCTCTCGCGAGGTAGTCCACGAGCATCTGGTACTCCGGCTCCATCAAGACAATCGCCACCAATGCCGAACTGTCGACGATCACACGCCCTCCGGGCCGTAGCCGAGAATGGCTTCGCGCTCCCGCTTGCTCAGGCCGCCGCGCACTTCCACCGGGACCTGCGGCCACACCTCGTCGACAAGGAAGCGGTGCAACCGATCCACCGGATCGTCCGCCTTCGCCGACGCGCGAAGCCGGTCGAGCCGCTCTCGAAGAGCGCGGCGCACCGCCCCAGTCTTGGTCTCGCCGGCCAACGCCGCGACCTCGCCGGCGAGCCGTTCGGTCTCGGGGTCCTTGATATTGAGCGCCATGGGCACCATGGTACCAATAACTGTCGCATGGTGTAATTGTTAGATCGGTGAACAAGTCGAAGTGGTCGGTGACCGAAGCCGGCTCACCCAGCGCGCGCAGCTGACCTGCGCGGACCTCGAAGCAGCCGGGGTCGCGGACTTTGCCGACACGAGCCGGATGACCCGCGGCAATGCCAGATCGCACTCCGGGAGCAGTCGTCAACGACCGCCGAGGTCCTTAACACCAGTTTTCGCAAGATCGTTTGGTCACGGGCCTGTTCCCAGGCGGGTCACAGGGCAGCCGGGTCCCCGACCACCTCGGGCAAGTGCTGGAGTGTTCCATTGAGGTGGCGGTTTCAACCTGAATTGGTCCCGGGGTGACGGGGCCGTGGAGGGCCACCGTGTCGCGAACGCGCGCCGAAGGCGCAGCCGGCTTGCTCGGCGACGACGAACGTCTTGCCGTCCTCGCAGACGAAGGTGCCCTGTTTGCCGTGACTGCTCGCAGCCGAGACCTGGCTGCGCCGATCCCGAGTTGCCCGGGCTGGACGCTGGGTGACTTGGTGGCCCACCTGGGCCTGGTCTACCGTTGGGTCACCCGGGTGGTGCGCGAGGAACGCTGCGTACCACCCGATCGGGCCGAGCGGGTTTCGCTGCAGGATCCTGACCCGACCGATGGCCCGGCCTTGATCGAGCGGGTCCTCCTGGCCCACTCCGATCTCGTCCAGGCGCTTCAGGCTGCTCGATCGGATCTCGCCTGCTGGACGGTTTGGCCGACCACCTCGGCCCGGACCTTCTGGATCCGCCGACAGCTCTACGAAACACTCGTGCACCGCGTGGACGCGCAGAACAGTGGGACGGTGCGGGTCTGCGATGGCACTAATCTGGTTCCTCGCGTCGCGGCCGACGGCGTTGACGAGATGGTCTGTGGATTCATCACCCGCTACGCCGAGCACTTGCGAGCTGACGTCGCCATCACAATCGCCCTGCATGCCACCGATACCGGCGGGCGATGGTGGATTCGGCTAAGCGCTGATGGGCCCACCTCGGGCCGCGGCGCGACATCCACGGGTCCACGGGACGCGGAAATCCAGGCCACCGCAGGCGAGCTGTTCCTGATGCTGTGGAACCGCCGCTCCGCCGATGACCTGCACGTCCGAGGTGATAGGGCCGCGCTGGAGAACTGGCGGCGCGGTGCACACAGGTGACCCCGGATCCGGTCGGGGCGAGGGCGACCGCCCCAACCTCACCGCCCGATAGGCCACCGTGGCCCAGCAGACGTATGACGAGAAGAGCGCCGACGGCAAACGCCGATATACACCGTCGCCGAAATCGCCGAAATCTTCCACGTCTCCCGAGAGACGATCTACCGCCACCTCGAACCATCCAGCACGCAGCTCACTTGATCGCCGGAACACCTCAAGTGGTGGCTGGTAGGCCCAGGAACTCCCGAAGCTGACCTGAAGTGCAAAGTGATGGGGCCGGGAGGCGGACCTGGGAGGTGACCTCTACGGTGCGGCGCCATGCGCCCGCGAGTGGTCGCCGGAGGAGCTGATCGAGTCGTGGAGGCCAAGGCCAACGAGCACGCCCTTCAAGCGAGGGTCCGCACGGTGCTGCGTGGCTCGTGCTCCAACGACTACCGGCGGATGCTGCCGCCGTTGCTGGCCGCTCTGGCGTTCGGTTGCCACAACACCGCTTACCGGCCGGTGATGCAGGCGTTGGCGCTGCAGGCCCGCTATGCCGGTGTGGACGGCCGCGGTCATCACCGGCCTGCGCGAGCGGGTGACCACCGCACTGGCCGGCCTGGACACGGCTCTGGTGAACGGCACCGCCGGCGGGCTCGACATGAACACCCGCCTCGACCCCACCGCCCCCGTAAGGGGATCGATGGGTGGCTCGGACTGTGCTGCGTCAGGAGGTTGTCGAAGAAGATGTGGCGAGTATGTCGAGACCGGCCTGGCGGCTCCGTCCCAGGGGCAGATGCGGCCACGGTGGCCGCACCACTGAAAGGAGACCCAGCATGAAGTACCTGCTTCTCAAGCACTACCGCGGCGCCCCCGAGGCCATCAACGCCGTCCCGATGGACCAATGGACCCCCGAGGAGGTCGAGGACCACTGTCAGTACATGGCCGACTTCGCCGCCCGGCTTGAGGGCACCGGTGAGTACGTCGACGGCCAGGCTCTCTCGCCCGAGGGCACGTTCGTCCGGTACGACGGGGAAGGCCGACCGCCGGTCACCGACGGGCCCTTCGCGGAGACCAAGGACCTGATCGCCGGCTGGATGGTGATCGACGTCGACACCTACGAGCGGGCGCTCGCGCTCGCCGGCGAGTTGTCGGCAGCCCCCGGAGCGGGCGGCAAGCCGATCCACGAGTGGCTCGAGGTGCGCCCGTTCCTGAGCGCACCGCCGACGGTCACCGAGTGACCGGACCGGCCAGGCAGATCAAGTGATGGACGAACTGCTGCTGCGGGAGCTGACTCCCGTAGTGATCGGCGTCCTCGTGCATCGCGGAGTTGACTTCGCGACGGCCGAGGACGCCGTGCAGGAAGCACTCATCCAGGCCGCGCTGACCTGGCCGGACCGGCAGCCCGCCGACCCGAAGGGTTGGCTGGTCACGGTTGCCTGGCGCAAGTTCCTCGACGCCCGCCGCTCCGAGGTCTCGCGTCGCGACCGGGAGCAGCGGGTCGAGGCCGAGCCGCCGCCCGGACCGACCGAGACCGCAGACGACACGTTGCAGCTGTTCTTCCTGTGCGCCCATCCGTCGCTGACCCCGGCGTCGGCGGTGGCCCTCACGCTGCGCGCCGTCGGTGGCTTGACCACCCGGCAGATTGCCCAGGCCTATCTCGTGCCGGAGGCGACAATGGCGCAGCGGATCAGCCGGGCCAAACGCACGGTCGGTGACGTGCGGTTCGAGGAGCCAGGCGACCTGGCGACGGTGCTACGGGTGCTCTACCTGGTCTTCAACGAGGGCTACACCGGCGACGTCGACCTGGCGGCCGAGGCGATCCGGCTCACCCGGCAGTTGGCGTCGATGACCGATGACGAGGAGACCGCGGGGCTGCTGGCGTTGATGCTGCTGCACCACGCTCGGCGACCGGCGCGGACCCGGCGCGACGGCAGCCTGGTCCCCCTGGCCGAGCAGGACCGCTCCCGCTGGAACACCTC
>DASUII010000065.1:0-6794 GCA_036279835.1 Pseudonocardiaceae bacterium | reverse complement strand
CTCCTGGGCGATGTCGAGTGCCAAGCCGGCATCCTTGGCGCCCAGCACGGTGGTCCACCACCCCTCCTGCGAGCCGGTCAGCACGCCCTCGAATCGGTTCTTCAACCCAGGCGCCACAATGGGGCTGGCGCCGAGCAGGTCCCGCAGCTGGTCATCCGAGAGACCCCCCGAGCGACCGACGGCGAACGACTCGGCTAGGGCGACCACCTCCGACAGCAGCAACAGGTTCGTTGCCAGCTTGGCGGTGAGGGCCAGCGGCGCGGTGTCATATCGCCGCACGGTCTCCGACAGCGACGACAGTACGGGTTGCAGGCGGTCCACGACGCCGGCGTTGCCGCCGGCGAGGAACACCGCTTGTCCCGCCCGCACTGCGGCGGGGCTGCCGACGACCGGCATCGCGAGGAACCGGGCGGGGAAGGTCTCGGCTAGCTCGCCGCTGAGCTTGGGTGACACCGTCGAGCAGTCGACATAGATGCTCTTCGCCCCGATCGACGACCGAAGCTCCCCCAACGCCACTGCCCGGACCGCGCCGTCATTGGCCAGCATGGTGACCGCGACATCGACACCGTCCACGGCGTCGGCGACACTATGCACTTCCCGGGCTCCCGCGGACACAACGTCGCTGGCCTTGCCCGTCGAGCGGTTCCACACCGTCACCCGGTGGCCGCCCGCAAGCAGCCTTGCGGCGAGCGCACGCCCCATCCGTCCCATGCCTAACACTGCGACGTCCATCCAAACCTCCTCGATCACTGCCGTGCCGATGCCAACCCGGACCGCCCGGTGGACGCGGACCGCGTCGTCGAGCGTCGTCTTCGCCCAACAAGGACGGTGCCTTGAGATTGGCCCTTGCGCGATCGTCCGTCTTCGATGCCAGCATCCAGGGAGGCTTCCTGTTGGCTGCAGTCCGAGGTACCTGCTAGCCGCGCCGAGGTGTCCTGCTATTCCCCGGCCCCATCACCGTGAACGATCATTCCCGGCAATTACCGGAGTTTGCTGCCGAGGGACTTACCTCGTTGTCTTCTGGGAGGGTCCGCTGGCGGCGAGGTTGGCACGTGCCATGATCGCCGAAAGTGCGTGATGGCAGTGCAATTTTGCACGGTTGCTGCTCACTTCAGCGATCTTGAGAACCAGCGGTAAGGCGAAGAGGCAATAGCTCCCGGCGCTGCTCGCAAAGGCGCGCCGGCAGTGGCGTGCGATCCTGTTGTGATGATGCTGCGCTGTCTGATTGTTGATGACAGCCCTCGGTTCCTGGCTGCCGCTCGTGGCTTGCTGGAACGCCAGGGGGGTGGTCGTGGGCGTGGCGTCGACTGGTGCTGAGGCCGTCGAGCGAGCCACCGAGTTGCGGCCGGACGTCGCGCTGCTCGACATCGATCTTGGTGGGGAGAGTGGTTTTGACGTTGCTCGGCGTCTGTCGGGGGAGGCCACCCTGGCGCGCACTCGGATGATCCTGATCTTTACCCACGCGGAGCAGGACTACACCGATTTGATCGCGGCCAGCCCGGTGGTCGGTTTCTGCCGAAGTCGGGGTTGTCGGGCGAGGCGATTCGGACGTTGATCGCCAGCCACGGTGACGGGCATCCGGTGGATCCGGTCGGCGGGCCTCGAGGAAGGTGACCACGGCCAGCACCCGGCGGTGATCATCGTCGCCCTTGGCGATGCGCTGCAGCGTCTGAACGAACTCCGTGACGTCGGTGACCCGGCTTTTGAGTAGGTAGCCGATTCCCCGGCCGCTGGCCAGCAGCTCCATCGCGTGCTCGACCTCGGCATGGGCTGAGAGCACCAGAATGCCCGTCGCCGGGAACTCCTGGCGGATCACCCGGGCCGCCTCCAGGCCCTCGGTGGTATGCGTCGGTGGTATCCGGATGTCGACGATCACCAGCTCGGGTAGCTCCTGACGGACCAGCGCACCAGCTGCGTCCCCCCACCGGCCTGGCCCACCACCGCAAAACCCGACCGCTCCAGCAGGCTGGCCAGACCTTCGCGCAACAGGATGTCGTCCTCAGCGAGGACCACCCGCAACCCGCTCATGGCCGAGACATCACCGTCTCGACCGGTCCCAAGCTGCGCGCCTTCCCCGTCGATCTCCATGACATCCCACCATCGGGATGTGCAGCCTTACGCATGGACAGTGTTCGATCGGGGTGCAACTCGCGGGTTGCGTCTGGAGGGTCGATGTGCAACCCTGGAGTTGCATCAAATGGCGACGGTGAAGGAGCCCTCTCATGAACGACCGGATCGAACGCGAAACCCTGATCGCGGCACCTCTGGAGCGGGTCTGGTCGCTGGTGGCCGAACCCGGGTTCTGGGTGGCCGACAAGGCGAGCCTGCCTGGCACTGTGGCCAAAGAAGGCGAGTCGATGGTGGCGAAAAACGCCGAGTATGGCGACTTCCCGGTGCGCGTGGAGAAGGTCGACCCGCCGACGTACCTGGCGTACCGCTGGGCCAGCGCGTTTCCCGGAGAAGAGCTACGCGAGGACAACAGCACCCTCGTGGAGTTCACGTTGACCCCGGAAGGCGACAAGACGCGGCTCCGCGTCGTCGAGAGCGGGTTCGCGGCGCTGGCCGGGTCCGAGGAGCTACGCCACCAGGCGGTGAAGGACAACACTAGCGGCTGGCCTCAGGAGCTCGACGCGCTCAAGACGCGCGCCGAACAGTTATCTGCGTGACGGACGAACGTCGCGGCGCCGTCGAGGCGGTCGACAGAGTCCTCGTCGCGCTGGCCGACCCGATGCGACGTCAGCTGCTCGATCTGCTCGCCGCACAGGGCGAGGCCACCGCGACAACGCTCGCCGAACGACTTCCCGTCTCGCGGCAGGCGGTAGTCAAACACCTCGCCGTCTTGGACGCCGCCGGGCTGGTTTCCGGCAGCCGGGTCGGACGCGAGGTGCGGTACGCGGTGCGGCCCGCGGCGCTGGACGCGACGGCGCGGTGGATGGCCGCGCTCGCGGCCGACTGGGATCGGCGGTTGGCGAACATCAAGCGCGTCGCTGAGGCAGCGGAGTGGGATTCGCGCGAGTGAGAAGCAGCGTCCGTCAAATAATCAGCAAAGGGAGGAACACGTCGCAATGAAGACAGCCCCGATCGTATCGCCGCAGGAGTGGGAAGCAGCGCGTCAGCAGCTGCTTGTGAAGGAAAAGGAGGTGACCCGTGCCCGTGACGCGTTGGCCGCCGAGCGTCGGCGGATGCCGTGGCTGGCCGTGGCGAAGGAGTACGAGTTCGACGGACCCAACGGCAAAGCGAGTCTGCTCGATCTGTTCGAGGGCCGCCGTCAGCTGATCGTCTACCGGGCTTTCTTCGAACCCGGCGTGTTCGGCTGGCCCGACCATGCCTGCCGCGGCTGCTCCCTGGTAGCCGACCAGGTCGCCCACGTCGCCCATCTGAACGCCCGCGACACCACTCTCGCCTTCGCCTCACGCGCGCCACAGCCAGACATCGAGCGCGTGAAGGCGCGGATGGGCTGGAAGATGCCGTGGTACACCATGACCGACGGCTTCGACACCGACTTCGGCGTGGACGAATGGCACGGCACGAACGCGTTCATCCGCGACGGCAACAGCGTGTTCCGCACCTACTTCATCAACAACCGCGGCGACGAAGCAATGGGGAGCACCTGGAGCTACCTCGACCTGACCGCGCTCGGACGCCAGGAGAACTGGGAGGACTCGCCCGAGGGCCACCCCCGAACCCCACCGTACGCGTGGTGGAACTGGCACGACGAATACGGCGACGCCAAGCCGTCCCAGTGGTGGAGCGACCCCGACAAAGACGACCTCGACCCCGCCGATCCCCGACCGCGGCCCACCGACCAGAATCGCAGACAGAGCAATCAAGGCTGACGATGGCCGTGCTGGTGGCCTGCGCCGTGCTCGCTGTCTGGATTAGATTCCGCGCCGCCCCGGGGCGAGTGGCTGTGCTCGGCCGCTGCGTCGGGTGAGCCGCCCATCATGCGCAGCATAGCGATTCCGCCGGTGCGCACGAATCGGATGACAAGCATGGTCGCAAAGACGAGGAAGGCGATGTTGAGCCAGGTGGTGTAGTTCCATACGACGCCTGCTTCCACCACCCTCGCCGATCGCTGAGTAGGAATCAGCCCAGTGATCCCGAAGAACAGCTCCACAACATAGCCGGCCGCGACCATGGCGGTGAAGAAAGTGCCCAGCAGCACCAGCGCCATCCGGACTCCGTAGTACTTCCGGTAGATGTTGAGGATCGGGAGGATCAGCAGGTCTGAATAGATGAAGGCGATCACTCCGCCGAAGCTGATTCCGCCGTTCCACAACACGGCCGCCAGCGGCACGTTGCCGATCGAGCAGACGAAGCTGACGATCGCCACGATTGGACCCACGATCGGTCCCCACAGCGCAGACAGCACAGGGTGATCCGTGAGGAAGAAGCTGCGCCAGAAATTCTCCGGTACCCAAGCGCCGATCGCTCCGGCGATGAGGAGGCCCAGCACCAGGTCGCGCAGGATCGCAGCCCATTCCATGATGAACACGTGCGCCACGGCGGTAAAGCCGTCAGCTGAGAACAACCGCTGCCAGAAGGAGCCCTTGGCCTGGATGGACATGTCCATCGCAGCGTGGCCCTCCATGGAACCCGCTAGGCCCTTGTCGGCCTGCTCGCGCGCCTTCTCGATCAGTCGTTGGCGGACGAACACCCGAAACAACATGGCGACTAGCACGATCATGATGGGGCCGCCCAGAAACTCGGCCGCGGTGAACTGCCAACCCATCAGCAGAGCCAGGAGCACGCCCAGTTCAATCACCAGGTTGGTGGAACCGATCTCGAAGGCCATCGCCGCGACGAAGTTCGCGCCCTTACGGAACAACGACCGCGCCAACGCCACCGCCGCGTAGGAGCACGACGAGGACGCCGCTCCCAGCGCGGCGGCTGTCACGAGGGTCCGGGGACGGTCATCACCGAGTAGGCGCACGATCGTCGACTTCGGCACCACCGCCTGCACTACCGCGGATAGCGCGAACCCGAGGATCAACGCCCACAGGATCTCCCAGGTCATGGAGCCCGCCAGAGCCAACGCATGGACGATCGCGCTCATGACGACCTGCGATGGCGCAGCAGCACATGCCGGACGATCAAGACAATGACGAACACCCCCAAGGCGGCGAGGGCATAGCGCTGGTAGCGGCTGATCTGATCATAGATCGCGCCGAGGTGAGCGCCTGCCAGGCCGCCGAGGCTGGCCCAGATTCCGACCCACAACGCGGCACCAAGAACGTTGAACGCGAGGAACCGCCGCCAGCGCATCCCTGTGGTGCCGGCGATGATTCCGTTGGCCTGCCGCAGGCCCTCGACGAACCGCGCGATGGTCACGACCTTGCCGCCGTGTCGACTGAAGAACCGCTCCGCGGTATCCAATCGCTGTGGGGTAATCAGTAGGTAGCGGCCGAATCGCTCCACCAACCGTCGCCCGCCGAAACGGCCGATGGCATAGCCGATGTTGTCCCCGAACACGGCTGCGGCCACCGCGATCAGCACCACGACAATAATGCTGAGCCGCCCGGCCCCGGCGTAGACCGCGGCCGCGATCAGCACGGTTTCACCCGGGACCGGTACCCCGAAGTCGTCTAGCAGGATCAGCCCCGCCTCAGGCTGCCACCGGGCTGTCCACACCGCGCCCTCTTACGCGGCGCCGAGCATGCCATGCGGGTCGAGGACGAATTTCTTCGGAACGCCGGAGTCGAACTCTGCGTAGCCGTCTGGGGCGGCGTCCAGCGAGATGACGGTGGCGTTGACGTTGCGAGCGATCTGTACCCAATCATGCAGGATCGCCGTCATCAGTGCCCGGTTGTAGCGGAGCACCGGGCACTGCCCGGTAGCGAAGGAATTCGATTTCGCCCAGCCCAAGGTCGCCGGAGCCTCCTGCTGCCCGTCTTTGGTGTGACCCTTGGCTTCGAATCCGACACAGTCGACCGCGGCGTCCACCTCAGGCACCCCGAGGATCTGGTCGATCTGGTCGGGTAGCGGCCCGGCCGAGGGGTCGACGGTCTCGCAGCCGAAGCTGCGGGCGTCGGCAATTGCGGCACCGGCCGCAGGAGACGTTGAACGGCACTGACACGAGGTCCCCGACCGCCAGGTTCTCCACGTCGGGCCCTTCTCCACCACTTCACCGGTGATCTCATGACCTAAGATCAGCCCCATCGGTGCTGTGGTGCGCCCGCGGACCATGTGCTGCTCGCTGCGACAGATGTTACTGGCGACGACCTTGAGGATCACGCCGTGCGGGCACTTGCGATTCTCGTTGGCCGGCGGCACCCCGAGGCCGGGCTTGAGCACCAGCTCCGGGTAGTCGACCGACTCCACACAGACCTTCCCCGGTCCCTGGTACACCACTGCTCGGTTGCCTGCCACGATCCTTGCCTCCTGGGGTTTGCCTGATCCGACGGCCTGTATGGCTGTCCTAGCCGGTTCGCCGGTGCGGCCGGTGCTTCCTCCCGGCTAGCTTCGCGCCGCGGGTGCTTAGCGTCTTCGCGGGCAGCACCCCTTGATCCCAACCGGTCGAAGCAATTGATCTTGGTGTAGATCCTCGGCGAAGTGTGATCGCCGAGGAGGAGCCGAGTGGCCCAGCGCAGGATGCTGACCGAGTCCGATCGTGAGGAGATCTCCCGCGGGATCGTCGAGGGCGTGGAAGGGCTGGTGATCGCGGCGCGGATCGGTCGAAGTCCCAGTGTGGTGTCCCGGGACATCGCCCGGCACGGCGGCCGGGACGGTTATCGAGCCGTGGCTGCCCAGCGGGCGGCCACGGAGCACCGGTCGCGACCCAAGACCCGCAAGAT
>DASUII010000064.1:0-2088 GCA_036279835.1 Pseudonocardiaceae bacterium | reverse complement strand
GCGGACGCCGCCAGAGCCGCCCTTGAGGCCGAGCTCATCGCGGCCCGCAGGCAGGGCGAAAGTGCCGCTGCGGCCAGGGACGCCGAGGCGACCCGGGCTCAGCAGTGCGACCAACGCGCCGAGGAAGCCGGTGAGCGGGTGGCTGCGGCGCGGGCTGAACTGGCCGGGCTGCGGGCTGCGCTGGAAGCCGAGCGGACCGCTGCGGCCGACCGGGAACGCGTACTCACCCACCGCGAAGCCGAACTCAAGGACAGCTTTCAGGCATTGTCCGCAGAGGCGCTGTCGCGCAACAACGAGGCGTTCGTGCAACTTGCCGAGGCACAGTTCGCCAAGGTCACAGCAGCCATGTCAGCCAAGTCGGACGGCGAAGCCGCGCAGCGCCAGCAGGCCATCGCGGCGCTGCTGGATCCGGTAACCCAAAGCCTGCACCGGCTTGATGGTCAACTCCGCACAGTGGAAAAGGAGCGCGAAGCCGCCTACGCGGGGTTGCGCGAGCAGGTCAGGGCGATGCACCGCACCTCCGAGCAACTCCAAAGCGAGACTCGGCAGCTAGTCACCGCGCTGCGTGCCCCCCAGGTCCGCGGCCGGTGGGGCGAGCTGCAACTGGAGCGGATCGTGGAGCTGGCCGGCATGGTCGAACACTGCGACTTCTCCCGGCAGGTCACCGCCACTGACGCCAGCGGCGACGATGACGCCCTGGTCCGCCCTGATCTGGTGGTGCGCCTAGCCGGCGGCAAGGTCATCGTGCTAGACGCCAAGGTGCCCTTCGGGGCTTACCTGGAGGCCGTCGAGGCCACCGACCCGGACCGCCGCGCCGATCGTCTGGCCGCGCACGCGCGACACCTGCGCGCGCACGTCGATTCGCTAGCGCACAAGTCCTACTGGCAACGCTTCGAAGCCACCCCCGAGTTCGTGGTGCTGTTCGTGCCCGGGGACCCGTTCCTCGAGGCGGCGCTGCAGTCCGATCCGGCGTTGCTCGAGCACGCCTTCGAGCGCAACGTCGTGATCGCCACGCCGACCACGCTGATCGCGCTGCTGCGGACAGTGGCCTACACCTGGCGGCAGGAGTCGCTGGCGCGCAACGCCGCCCGGGTGCATGAGCTGGGCCGGGAGCTGCATTCCAGGCTGGCCACGATGGGCGGCCACGTGGCACGGCTGGGCAAGCAGCTCGGTGGCGCGGTCGAGGCCTACAACCGCACGGTTACGTCGCTGGAGTCGCGTGTACTGGTCACCGCCCGCCGCTTCGGTGAGCTCGGTGTGGTCACCGAACCGCTCGATGCGCCCGAGCAGGTGGAGCGCAGTCCCCGCATCGTGCAAGCGGTGGAACTCGTCGCGTCGGCGACGGACTCGCTCGTCGCGCTGGAGCCGGGACAACGCGCACCGGAAGGCCGGGGCGACCCGGACCCCGGCCGCGAGGAGGATCCCGACCCCACCGGTGAGAGCTGGGCGTGGGTCAACGAGACGCTGAACCAGGCGCGGGGCGACGACGACCGGCGGTCTACTGTGAACGAGTGACGGGGACCCGAACCCGAAGCACCGCCCAGCGCGGGTCTTGGGACGAGCGCGCCTTGCTGCCCGATAGTGTCGGGATGCCCTGGTGGGCGGCGGCCTTGTGCTCCCTTGGACTCGCCGCAATCGGCGCGTTCGCGGATATGGAACGGCTCAACCGGCTGGGCATGGTGTTCGAAGTCTGCTATTTCCTCGGTTGCCTGCTTGCCGTGGTGGTGGTGCAGCGCAAGGGTCTGTTCGGCCCGATGGTGCAGCCACCGCTGATCCTCGCAGTGGCAGTGCCGGGCGTTATCCTGGCCATCGGCTCACATCCCGCCGGCGGGGGAATGGTCGCTACCACGCTCGCGGTCGGGACTCCGTTGATCAACGGCTTCCCGGCCATGGCGATCACCACCGGCCTCACCCTAGCCATCGGCGTCCTCCGGCTGATCACCCAACGACGCCCGACCTCACGCCATGACCTCTGAGCGGATCCTCAGATCGAGCGCTTGAGTTCTCGCGGCAGCGAGAACACCAGCTTCTCTTCCGCAGTGACGACCTCTTCGACGTCGACATACCCGTGCTCGGTCAGAAAGTCCA
>DASUII010000063.1:0-13625 GCA_036279835.1 Pseudonocardiaceae bacterium | reverse complement strand
TTTGTGCAGCTCTACTCCGTGCCGGGCGGCGATCGCGTCTAGCGCATCGGCCACTGTGGCGTCATCGCCGATGTCGACACGCTCGCTGGGCAGCCCGGCCGCGGCGCGCGCCGCGGCGAAATACCGCACGGTCACCACGGTGAGCCTCCGATCCTTCTCGACAGGCAGGTCGGCTGGTCGAAGCGTGCACAGTCAATTCCGCGACCGACTCCAATGCACATTCGTCCCCGCAATCTGGTAAATCATAGCTCAGGATCCCGCCCGCAGCTCGGCCGCGACAACGACTCCCGGTCGGTGAAACCGGACTTTCCGGGTCGATACTAGCTACGCGGTGCACAGCACCGGCTATGCGGTGCACCGCTCAGACCAAGGATACTGGGGCCGCCCTCCCCAGGCCCGTTTTTTCGCAAAAGCGGTAAACTAGCCCGGGAGTCATCCGCAACTGCGACCTTGGAGATATCGGACTGCTTACCAAGTGGCAGCGGCACAGTGCGCGCAACGCCCGGGCGCTTCTGTGCATAAGTCGGGGCGTGCCTGGTCAGAGGCACAATCCGTCGGTGGAGTTTCGTTTCCGTACCTGCGGAGGTATCCTTTCCAACGTGCCGCACTATCGGATGTCAGAAATCGCCGAGCTCTTCGGAGTAAGCGACGATACCGTTCGGCGGTGGGCGGATTCGGGACAGCTGACCGCGATCCGGGACGCCGGTGGCCGCAAAGCTGTAGATGGGGTGGAGCTGGCGGCGTTCGCCAAGTCGCAGGCGCACGCCACCCCAGACCCGTCAGTGGTGGACCGATCGGCACGCAATCGTTTCGTCGGACTGGTCACCGAGGTGATCTCCGACCGGGTGATGGCGCAGGTGGAGATCCAGTGCGGACCGCACCGGGTCGTCTCACTGATGAGCAGTGAGGCGGCACGGGAGCTGGGGCTGGTGCCGGGGGTGCTCGCGGTGGCCGTCGTGAAGTCGACTCAAGTCATGGTCGAGACCCCGGTAGGACGTGCATGACGGCAGCCCTAGCGATCGGCCCTGGCTCGGGCCGTTGAGGTCGCCGTTTACACCACGTACGCGGCAGCGGTGCCGTCGTCGCGCTCCGTGATCGGAAGAGTAGTCGCAGCGTCGCCATCAGGTGGCCTGATGAAGATGGCGGTTCCGCCGGGATCGCGCCGGAACCAGTTGACTCGGAGGGAGTGCGTTGTTGCTGCGCTGCACTCCGCGATGTCTTGCGCGGTCATCAGAGCCTGTCCCTTCGGCCACCTGTCAGCTTGCTACGAGATAGATCATGCTAGCAACGGTCTGTTACGGACTACCACCCGTGTGTCACTTAACTTCAAACGAGCCCTGCTACCTAGAGAATCGGGAGCGACACCGTCCGTCGCGTCGAATTGCTGTGCGCGTGAGCAACGTTCAGTTACGAGTTATCCCGGACGTGTCTCTTATCGTGACGAGTCCCGTTAGGTAGAGATCCGAGAGCAACCCGCTCAGCCGGTCAGTCGCGTTGAGCTGCTGAATGCTCCACCGTTGGGCGAAGGTGTGCGCGACGTCGTCGAGAGATTCGTGTGTGAGTAGCTCCAGCACCGTTGCCGCATCATCAGTAACCCAGTAAAGCTGCGGTGGTTGCGAGGGGCGCCCCACCAGGACCCGGTCTGGCGACCCGCAACGGCGAAATTCCAGTGGGGTGTCGATGATGTAGTCCGCTGCCACTGCATTCAAGCGGTTCGCCGCGGTCCGCGAGGTGCTCGGCCGTCGGCCGATCAGACCGTCCAGCAACAGGTGGGCGTCGACGCCGAGGTAGTCACCCTGGTCCAGCAGCCAGTGACCGAGGATCTTGCATCGCTGCATTGCCACCGGAAGCAACGACTCGGGGCTTGGTGGACAGCTTCCCGCGGCGACGCCGGCCTCGTCACCGAACCGAGCGAGACAGGCATAGGCGTGGCACGCAGCCAGGGTCTGCTCTAGTGGCCAGCGGCGCTGCTGCGGTGCCCACGGCGGGTGAAACGGCGGGCATCGGTCAGAGTCAGCGGAGAGCAGGTCGTGGGTGATGGCCAGATCGAAAAGTTTCTGATGCGCGCCTTCGTGCACGAGGGCCTCGGCCACCGCGATGCTCGACCGCGGGGCCTTCAGCAGGACGAGTCCGGGGTAGGCGCGCGGGGATGCGGAGACCAGCCGTCCAGCAAACTTCGGGTCGAGCACGCCGACCAGCGCGATATGCGCGAGAAGGTCATCGATCAACTCAGCGCTCACCGACCGAGCGAGGGCTACCCCGCTGCGTAGCATGGCCAGCGCCGAAGTGAAGCGCTCACCGTCGGCCTCGGTAAGCAGTGCGGGTGGGCAGAACGCGGGTTCCAGCTCCGCGCCGATGGCCCACAATGCCGCGGCGAGCAGAGCGTTGGCCTCGGGCCGAGACACCACCCGCAGATCGTGCGCGGTGCTGCTTGACGCTGCCAGTGCGTTGATACCGACCAACATCGAGCTCACGAAATTTGCGTGACCGGCAAGCGCGTCGCCGATGCGATGGCGAGCTAGCGGACTGTCGATGACATCGAGGTCGAGCACCGGTGGATCGCCGTGCTCCAGCAGTTCTGCGGCAAGCTGATACAGGGCTCGGCGCTCGCGCTGGAGGACGCTGGGGGTAGCGATCGCGGCGTGCATGGCGGGAATGTCATGCGCCGCGAAGCTGGGTAGGGAGGGAGTCGTCATTCGAGGTGGGCTTCCACAATAGTGCGACGCCGTGGCCGGGGAGCAGCCAGGAGCGTACGGTGAGCTCCTTGAGTTGCTCTGCCGGGGTCCACGCGCCGGTCGCGATAGCTGAACGGAACGTGAAGGGAACCACCTGGAACTCCCAGGAGGCATCGTCGAACGTGAGTCCGGCGGCGTCAAAGCTGATGCGGTCGACGTAGCATGGATATGGCGCCTGCCAGAAGCAGAAGCCATCGTCCATCCGTCCCAAGGTCGCCGAGCGCAGCGACAGGCTCTCCACTGAGCCGACGACGTGGTCGACGTCGGTGAGTTCGCCGAGATCGCATTCGAAGATTCGCAGTGTGCCCAGATACTGCGCAGGGTGCTGCCGAGGCATCGTCCCCACCGGCGCGCGAAAGAAGGTCAAGAACTCTGGCCAGTCTTGGTAGCTGATCTCAGTTAACGCAACCTCGGCCGGCACGACGTCGTGATGCTCGCCGTCGAGATCGGTGTAGCAGATTCCGATGTGCACCGAAGGAAGCATTGCGTCCACTGATTGTTCGAAAAGCGACTGGTCGGATACGAACCAGGATTCGAACAAGGGTAGCCGACAGGCGAGCGTGATGGAGTCGCGAAGTTGTGGATCGCACATGGCGAAGATGACGAACCTGTGGTCGGCCACATTTTTTTTGAAACTGTAGCTCACCGTCGAGATGAGTTCGAAGGTGTGCTGATTAACCGCGCGCAGCTCGTAATCTACTGTGGTGTGCGTGCTGATGGTGAGATCACCGCCGTGTGGTTCGGCGCCCACACCGCCCAGCACACCCGCGACGACATCACGGTTGGCCTCGCCGTCGCCGTAGATCTCCGACAGGAAGGTAGCCATCACCTGCTGCGGCAGCAATGCTCGAACAATCGATGGACCTGAGAGCCGGAGTAGCTCGTCGGTCAAGCGGCGGCGCAGGACTCGCTGGTAGGCCACCACGAGCAGCGCTGCGGATAGCGAAATCGTGAGAAAAGCTGCCAGCAACGCCGAAAGTGCTACGCCCACCGTCACTGGAGGACCGCCCCTCTGCGCCGTCGCTCACAACATCCTGACGGCACGGTGCCGGGCGCGCCAGCCCGCCGGTCCGCGGTTCAGCGGGGCTGCCACTCCGGTTCGTCCTCTACGCCCACAAACGTGCTCAGATGCGCCGGCCGTTGAACCCCGTCCTGGTCGTCGGCCGCCTGAATCTCGTGGTAAAGACCGAGCAGGTGAGTCATCATCGCGGCGCGGGCGCCGGCTGAGTCACCGCGCTTGAGGAAGTTGACGACATTGTCGTGTTCCGTGCCGGAGCGGGCCGCCACTCCACGGCCCGCGTAACTTCGCCGGCGCCACTCCGTGAGCTCGGGAATCAGCATGCGATACGTCGCGAGCAGCAACTCGTTGCGACTCGCGCGGAAGATGGCGTCGTGGAAAGCCTCATCAGTGCTGATCAGCTCGTCGACGTCCGGGAACGCCGCGAGGTGGTCCTTGCTGAGTTTCGCGATGTCATCGATCTCGCCTTCGGTCGCGCGCGCGGCGGCCAGGCTTACGGCCATCCCCTCGAGCGCCATCCTGACCTCAAGCCGTTCGCCTATCCGGAAGCGTCGTTCAGTGAGCCACTCCATGAAGTCACCCGGTAGGTAATCCGCCGGTTTGCGTCGGACGAACCAACCCCGCCCTCGCCGTACCTCCACTACCCGGAGCACTTCAAGGCGCTGCAATGCGGTTCGCACCGAGCTGCGCGCCACCCCCATCCGCCTTGCGAGCTCTGGCTCGTTGGGCAGACGCTCTCCGGAAGGCAGCACACCGCTCTCGATGAGCTCTCGCAGCTTCTCCTCAATCACCTCCGGTAGCGGCCGACGTTGGTCCAACCGCAGTTCCCACTGGGTGTCCCGGGAGGTGCGGTCGTTGCCGTCGCGCCCGCTGCTCATGTCAGCGCCACTCCTGTCCTGGTGTCTCGGCTGAGTGCTCTTCCCGCCGCGACGCTGAGCCGTGGGCATGACCTGTTGCGCGGCGGACCGGGGGCAATCGATGTATGACGACTCGTTTCAGTAGTTGTCCGACCGAAGCATACACCGGTATGGCATCTGACTACACGGATCGGTAGACAGACATCTGATGTCAGTCTACAGTTACCAAACTGTGATGTTGTTGTCGCTCGGATCCTCGAGGAAGGGGTAGTGATCATGTCGCAGTCTTATCGGAGCGCGACACGCTTCCCCACCGCCCGGCTGCACAGCCGTGGCCTGGGGACGCACTGTCGTGGCGGATTATCCCGCGCAGCGCGGTGACAGTGCATGTGCTGAGCGCGATCCTGCTGGCCTGCCTCGGGGTGCTGCTCGGTGCAACCTGGACCATCCAGGCGTCACAGACGCAGCTTTGGCGGCAGGCCGAGGAGCGACGCCGGCTCAATGAGCAGTGGTTTGCGGTGCGTGCTGCCCGTCGGCAGCGGCATGAATGCCCGCGTTGCGGCGGCCCGCTGACCGAACGCGACTGGTACCGGGCATCGGCGATCGTCGACGACCCCCTAGACGACGACTAACTGCGCCATTCCGGGTGATGGGAAGCGCCCGGAAGTGGTGAAAGGTCGTAGGCTGGGGGACGCGCGTCCCGGGTGCGTTCGGGGCGCGTTCGTCTTGCTGGTCGTGCGGTCCAGGCAGGCGGTACTCCACGAGGGAACGGTGAGGTCAGTGCCGACCGGCAAGGTCAAGTGGTACGACGCAGGCAAGGGCTTCGGTTTTGTCACCCAGGACGGCGGTGCCGACGTCTATGTGCGGGCTGCTGCGCTGCCTACTGGGGTCACCGATCTCAAAACCGGCCAGCGAGTCGAGTTCGGAGTCGCCGACGGGCGGCGCGGTCCGCAGGCATTGTCGGTGCGATTGCTGGAGCCACCGCCGTCGGTGGCCGAGGCACGGCGCCGGCCAGCGGAGGAGCTGCACGGCGTGATCGACGACATGATCAGGTTGCTGGAGTCGGCGGTCCAGCCTGACCTGCGCCGCGGTCGCTATCCCGATCGCCGCACGGCCAAGCGGATCGGCGAGATGGTCCGGGCGGTCGCCCAGGAGTTGGACCCCTAAGCCGGCCCGAGCCTTATCGAGGCGAACCCAGCAGCCCCGGTGAGCTACCACGGCGGCGCGATCCGGGGATCAGCGATGCCCCCCGCCGGATCAACACAGTTTGCGCCAGGCCCAGGCTCAGCAGCACCGAGACCGAGGCGAAGCCGATCCAGTAGGTGGGTGGCAGCAGCACGCCCAGCGCGCCGCCCATCACCCAGGCCGTCTGCAACACGGTTTCCGATCTGCCGAACGCCGAGGCACGCGACGCCTCCGGCACGCTGCGCTGGATCACCGCGTCCAGGCAGACCTTGGCCACCGCGCTGCCCGTCGCCGCCGCCAGAGCAGTGACCGCCGCGACGACGATGCCCGACACCAGCGCGGTGAGGACCGCCATCGTCAGACCAGCGACGACGCATCCGACGATGGCCTGATCGGGCCTCCCGAAATGCGTCCGGGCGCCTACCGCGTTGCCCAGGAAGCTGCCTGCCCCGGCCGCCGCGCCGACGATGCCGAGCAGCACCACCTGCCGTCCTGGTGAACCCTCCGTCTGGGCTTTGACCGCGAATGCCAGGAACAGCGTGAGGAATCCGGTGAGCACCCGCGCGGTCCCGTTGCCCCACAGCGCGACCACTACTTGCCGGCCCATCGGCTGACGGCGCCGCACGGAGCTGGGTGCCTCGCCGGCCTCGGTCCGCAGGGAGGCTGGAATCTCGCCCTCAGTGACTTCCACCCAGGACGGGATGCGGAGGCACAGGGCACCTCCGGTCAGGCAGATCACCGCGGTGAACAGCAGCGCCCCCGGCGATCCGGTCAGCGCAGCCACCCCGGCGGCGGCCGCTCCAGACACTCCGGCAGCGACCAGCCCGAATGTGGTGAGCCGCGAGTTGGTCTTCACCAGAGTGATCTCCGGGGGCAACACCCGGGGTATCACCGCCGCCTGGAGCACGCCGTAGGACTTGGCCAGCACCAGGAAGCCCAGCGCCGCCGGGTACAGCAACCAGTCGTGAACGTGTGCCGCCATCACGATCAGCAGGAAGGCGCGCCCGGCGAACGACAGCGCCATCGCCACCCGCCGACCGTGCTGCAGCCGGTCCAGCAGCGGGCCGACCACCGGGGCGACCACCGCGAACGGCGCCACCGTGATCAGCAGGTAGAGCGCCACATTGGTCCGACTCTGGGCGGTGGCGACGGCGAAGAACAGCGTGTTGGCCAGGGCGACGGCGATCGCGGCGCTGGCCGCATAGTCCATCATCGCCGCGTAGGTCAGCGAGGACAGCCCGGACCGGCCGGCGCCGTCGGCCGTGGTGGCCTGGTGGAAGCGCCGCACGCCGTCGCCGACCAGCTGCCTGCTCCGCCAGGCCGCCACCCGGGTGACGGTGATCTTGCGGGGCGGCGGTGGCTGCCGATCCCGAGGCTGCGGGCTGCCCTCTTCCTGGACGTCCCGCGGATGGTGTGTTGAGGCGCCTGCATGCGGCCAGTTGTGCTCACCTGCCGCGGCGGCGTTGTTGGAGGCTGGTGGTTGCCAACGCGGCCGCGGCGCTGGCTGGGGGGGGTCGGGCCGGCTTGGACCGGCGCGGTGGTCGTGGGGCAGCCCCGGACCGGCGCGGTGGTCGTCGGGTACCCAGCGTCGCCCGCGGCGTGCCCGACGGCGCCCCGGGAAACCGGAGCGGTCGGCGCCGGAGGGGGATGCGGGCCGCTTCACGCGTTCATCCTGCACCACAACAGCCATCTTGGCGCTCATCCCGGCTGCCCACGCGCCTTGAGCGTGATCAGCCCCCTGGTGCGGGCGGGACGAAGCGCACCCGGAACAGCGACGGCCAGTGCTTGCCGGTGATCAGGAACTCGTCGGTGCCCGGGATCGACGCGATGCCATTGAGCACGTCTCCAGCGGACTGCGGTTGGGTGCTGAGCAGACCTGATGCGTCGACCACCCCGGTCACCGCACCGGTGCTGGGGTTGATCCGCACGATGCGGTCGGTCTGGAACACGTTGGCCCAGATGACTCCGCCGGCGCACTCCAGTTCGTTGAGCTGGCGCACCGGCTCGCCGTCGAGGCGGACCGCCAGCTGACCTGACGGTGCGAAGCTCTCCGGGTCGCGGAAGGTCAGCCGGTCCGAGCCGTCGCTCATCACCAGCCGGTGCCCGTCATGGCACAGGCCCCAGCCTTGCCCCCGGTAGGTCACTCGGCGGCGCTGCGCCAGCGTCGCCGGATCCCGCTCGATCGCTATCCCGCTGGTCCAGGTGAGCTGCCACAACCGGTCGTCAGCGATAGTGAGGCCCTCGCCGAACAGGTCCGCGGGCAACGTCGCCTCCCGCAGCATGGCGTTGCTGGCCAGCGCGGTGGCGCGGACTCGGGACTGCCCGGCCAGCCCGCTGCCCTCGTAGAGCACACCGTCGTGGATTTCCAGGCCTTCGGTGTACATCGTCGGGTCGTGCGGGAGGACGGCCAGGATCTGTACGTGCAACCGTTGCGCGGTCGAGGCGGCGCAACCGGTCAGCATGGTAGCCGCCAGCGCGAGCGTCGAGATGCCGCGCCGTACCGACCGGGTTAGGCCTGCACATCGCCGGTGAGGCACAATCGGAGTCGTGATTGCCGACACTACCGCGCCGGGCTCTGCCCATTATGGGGACCTCTATGAGGCCGTGGAGCTGGCCCGGCAGGCGGCGCAGGCCGAGGCTGGCGAGCACCCGGTAGGCCAGCATGTCGAGAACCAGACCGAGGACGGCGGCGCGGTCACCCATCTCTTCGATGCCGACCTGCCCGGCTACCGCGGCTGGCGCTGGTCGGTCACAGTGGCGTCGGCGGGTCCGGGGACCCCAGTGACAGTCAGCGAAGTGGTGCTGTTGCCCGGTCCGGACGCGCTGGTCGCGCCCGCCTGGCTGCCGTGGACCCAGCGGCTGCGGGCAGGTGACCTCGGCGTCGGCGATCTGCTGCCGACCGAACCTGACGACCCGCGGCTGGTGCCCGGCTACCTGATCGACGACGACCCCGCGGTGGAGCCGCTGAGCCCTGAGCTGGGGCTGGGACGGCTGCGGGTGCTCAGTCGGGAGGCCCGCCTGGAGCTGGTGCAACGCTGGCACGACAGCGACCGCGGTCCCGACTCGGAGATGGCCCGCAGTGCCCCCGACCGGTGCGTCACCTGCGGCTTCTATCTTCCGCTCGGTGGCCTGCTCGCGGCCGCGTTGGGCGTCTGCGGCAATGACCTGTCCCCGGCTGACGGGCAGGTGGTGCACGCCGAGTTCGGCTGCGGGGCGCATTCCGAGGTCCGGGTGGACACCAGCCCGAACGTGCCGGTGGCCGAACTGGTCTACGACGACGCCGAGCTGGAGCTGCTGCCGCGGACGCCGGTGGAGTGAGCACCGCCGCTCGCCAGGGCCCAGCCCCACACCGTCGAACCGGGACCGCGGATCCGTTCGGCACCGCAGCGCTGCGGGCCGGGGTGCTGGCCGCCTGGCGGGGGTCCCCGACGCGGTTCCGGGAAGACGCCAATGCCGAGTCCGACCTCGCTCTGCTCGGTTACGCAGACCGGCTGTTCGTCGAGCTGGCGCAGAACGCTGCCGACGCCGCGCAACGCGCGGGGGTGCCGGGGCACCTTCGGGTCACCGTCCAGGACCGCGAACTGCGGGCCGCGAACACCGGCGCGCCGCTGGACGCCACCGGAGTGGAGGCGCTGGCCGCACTGCGCGCGTCGGCTAAGCGCGACGGTGACACCGTCGGTCGTTTCGGGGTCGGTTTCGCGGCGGTCCTCGGGGTCACCGACGCCCCGCAGGTGCTCTCCCACTCGGGCGGCGTCGAGTTCTCCGCGCAACGCACCGCCGACGCGGTGGCCGATGACCCGGCACTCTCGGGGGAGCTGACCCGGCGTGGTGGCCGGCCACCGGTGCTGCGGTTGGTGTGGCCAGCCGCCGGGGACCCGCCAGCCGGCTTCGAGACCGAGGTCCGCCTGCCGCTGCGCCTTGGGATCGATCCCGACGCGCTGCTCACGGCCTTCGTCGCGGAGGCCGGTGACCTGCTGCTGGCGCTGCCGTGGTTGCACCGCATCGACATCGGTGACCGGGTGCTGCGCCGCGAGGGCGAGGACCCGGTAGTGGTCCATGACTGTCCCGCGTTGCGCCGCTGGAGGGTGGTGCGCCAGACCGGCCTGCTACCCGACCCGGTCCTGACCGGGCTCGGGCCCGAGACAAGACCGCAGTGGAGCGTGTGCTGGGCATTGCCGGTCCGCCCCGACGGTGCGCCATCACCGTTGACCGCCGACGTGCTACACGCGCCTACCCCGACCGCGGAGCGCCTCACCCTGCCCGCGCGGCTGATCGCCACGGTGCCCGTCGACTCATCACGGCGACACATCCATCCCGGGCCCGCCGCGGAGCTGGTGCTCGGCGCTGCGGCGCAGGCCTACCCGCTGCTCGCCGCCGCGCTGGCGCCGGATCAGCGCACGGCGCTGGTGCCGCCCCTGGGGTTCCCGGCCAGTGAAGTCGACGCGGCGCTGCGTGAGGCGGTACTCGAGGCGCTGCGCCACACGCCCTGGTTACCCAGCGCCGCCGGCGTTGACATCGCGCCAGCCGGCGCCCTGGTACTCGACGTGCCGCTGCCGGAGCTGGCCGAACTGCTCGCCGACGTCACACCGCAGCTGCTCGACGCCGAACTGGCCGGTTCTTCACACACCGCCGCACTCGCCGCGCTCGGAGTGACCCGGCTGCGTCCGGCGGCCATCGCCGAGCTGCTGGCCGGGCTGGACCGGCCACCGTCGTGGTGGCGGCGCTGTTATGCGGCGCTGTTCGGCCTGCTCGACGCCGACCCGTCGGCTCGCGAAGAGCTCGGCGCGCTGCCGGTGCCACTGGCCGACGGGCGCACCGTCACCGGCCCGCGCGGGGTGTTGCTGGGCGACCTGGTCGATGTTGCCGGCGGCGTGCCGACTGAGCTTCGGCTGGTCCATCCCGATGCCGCCCATCCGCTGCTGGAACGGCTCGGAGCTCGGCTGGTGAGCCCTGCCGAACTGCTCGATTCGCTGCGCCCGGCGATTGAGCGCAGCGTCGATGACGCCGAGGACGGACTGGACGTCACCGGACTCGCCCGGGCGGTACTGTCGCTGGCGGCCACCGCGGCATGCTACAACGTGGGCCGGCCGTGGCTGGGTGCGCTGGCGCTGCCTGATGACACCGGGGCGCCGCGACGCGCCGACGAGCTGGTGCTGCCCGGTGGGGCCGTGCGGGAGCTGCTCGCCCCGGACGCGCCGCTGGGCGTGCTGGATCCCGCCGTCGCTGCCGACCAACCAGTTGACGCGCTGCGAGCGGTGGGGGTGCTGGACTCGTTCGCCGTGCTCGACGAACCGCACCCGGACGGCCCGGATCACGATCTAGATGATGAACAGCAGTGGTGGGCCCAGGCGCACAGCGCAGACGGTGAGCCGCCGGCCCGACTGCTCGCCGTCCGGGATCTGGACCTCGTTGACGATCAGTGCTGGCCGGTCGCGCTGCGCCGGATCGCAGCCGACCCCGTTGGTCTGGCCGCGCTGCGCCAGCCGGGTGGCTACACCGGCTGGTGGCTGGCCCGGCACGCCCGGCTGGGTGGCCACCCACCGCCGTACTGGCGGCTCGCCGGGGCCGTCGGGCTGGCGGATCTCTACGACGTGGTCCCGGTCTGCGACAGTGGCGAGGCGCTGCTCGCTGCCGCCGGGGTGCGCACCGGGTTGAGCATCGGTGGAGCTGCCGACGCGGCCGACCTGCTGGCCCGGTTGGGTGACCCGACCCGCACGGTCACCCCCGCGGTGGTGCACGCCGCGCACACCGCACTGGCCGGCGCGGACCTCGACCCCGCCGATGTGGAGCCCCCGGTCCGGGTGCGGGCGGTGACCGGCGAAGTAATCGAGGCCGACCGCGCGGTGGTGCTCGACTCGCCGTGGCTGGCCGGGGTGCTCCCGGCCGGCGAACTGGTCTCCGGTGGCGACGCTGGTGTCCTGGCCGACTTGCTGGACCTGCCGCTGGCCTCTGAGCGGGTGGCGCCCGAGCTGCTCGATGGCGCTGGGGGGGCAACGGTGCGATGGGCCGGCCTGGTGGAGGTGGTGGCAGTGTGCGCTGCCACCGGGCTCGCCGTTCCGGAAGGGACGCTACAGCTGCACGAGCAGCTGCTGGTACGGCACGACGGCGCCGAGCATTCGGTCCCGTTCTGGGTTACCCCGAATGGCACCGTGCACGCTGCTGACCCAGTACGCGCCGCGCTGCTCCTGCATTCGTGGATGGCGACATCTTCGCTACCGTGAGCGGTCGACCTTTGATACCTCGTGCGCGCTGAGGAATCGGTCGAACACGTCCTGTAAGTCTGTCCGCAAGCGTTCTATGTCGGCAGTCAGCGCCGTGATCTCACGAGTTAGCGCGTGCATGTCTCTCACGTGAATGACCAACTCCATTCGGTTAGTTTGGGCGCTGATCGGTCGATGATCGCCGATTTCTCGGGCTTTTATGCGACGCTGAGTTCGCGTCAGTGAACAGGGAGCATACAACGCAGGTGAGCAAATAAGTGACGTGGCTGGTAACGGTTTCGAGGCAAGAACCGACTATCCGGTCGTAATGATGAGTCTTTTCGTCAACCTCCTCACCAGACGTGGGGACCGGAGTTTCCCGCCTGCGGTGGCCTGCGCCGCGCGGTCCGGTTCCCCCATTGCGGCCCGGCCCCCCTTCCCCCCTCAGGTGGGGCCGGGCCGCCATCTCGCCTAACACCCGGTCGAGGTCCGGGGTGCACCGGTTACGCCGCCGGCCCGTTCAACGCGCGCCAGGTTCTCCGTTTGTCGATTGGTTATCGCCGTTCGCTGTCCGTTCAGGCTCCATTCTGTGGCTGGTCATGTTTAGCAAGTACTCCTTCGGGTGAGAATGACGTGGCTAACCACCCGATCGAGAGGCAACATGGTGACTACACGTAGTTCCTGGTTCGGCACCTTTCGCATCCGCCCCGACTGGCCTCACCGCCGACGGACGGCCGCGCCTGCGGTGCATCGAGACAGCCCGGCGCAACCCGCAGTCAGCCGCCACGAGATCCGGCTGGATGACGGCCTCCGCGATCTCCTGGCGGATGCGCTGATCGCGCGGCACCGCGCGCGGATCCCCGAGGCGCCGGAACTGATGCTCCTGCGGGAAACGTGGGACGGCGGGTGGGCACGCGCGGAAGCCGACCAACTGATGGCTTACCTCCGGACCGCAATGGGTGACGGGATGGTGGGTCACGAAGGAGACGGCCAGCGCATTCTTCAGGAGGCTGCAACGTGACCAACCGAAGCGCGGACCCAGCGATGTCAGTGGCTGCCTCATGGAGGGTAGAAGCACCGATGACTGTCCAGCCAGCACCAGCGGAGGCACTCGACACCCAAGCGGATATCGGATTATTTGATGATCGTGGCGTTGCTGAACTCGTCACTCGGCTACTGTGCGGCATGCACAGACTGAACGGCCATTTCGTGCGCATGAACGCCACTCTTGGTGATGACGGGTACGTCGCTGTCGACGTCACCCGCGTGTATTTCAATGGCGAGGACACCACAGTGCGCGTGTTGTTGCACCTCGCTACGCCGGTGCCCGTGACAGCCCCGTCACGCGCGGGACTTGACCACGGACCGAGTGCGGCATGAGACCGTAGGCATCGTGGAGCCAACCGCGGTGGAAGTTCGGGAGTTGGTCAAGCGCTATCCGAGGGCGCAGACCAATGCGGTCGACGGGCTCACCTTCGCGGTGGCGGGCGGCGAGATCTTCGGGTTGCTCGGCCCCAACGGAGCCGGCAAGTCCACGACGATCGGGATACTTACCACCCGGGTTCGGCCCACCGCCGGGCAGGCGCTGATCGCGAACGTGGACGTGATGGTCGCGCCGCGGACCGTGCGC
>DASUII010000062.1:0-2558 GCA_036279835.1 Pseudonocardiaceae bacterium | reverse complement strand
GTTCCCAGGCCAACTTCGTCTGGCTGCCCTTGGGTGAACAGACAGTGGCCTTCAACGAGCACTGCCTGGGACACAAGATCGTGATCCGCCCGTTCCCCGGCGACGGCGCCCGGATCACGATCGGCGACCCCGCCGAGAACGAGGCATTCCTCACCGCAGCACGCGGGTGGCCAGCCCGATATGGGGACATATCGGGGTAATTCTGGGTCCGATCGCCCCGATATGTCCCCATATCGGGCGCGGGCGACGCGGTCAGCCGCCGATGTAGCTCATTTCGACTTTGGGGAGGCCCAGGGTTGCGGTGGTGCGCTGGGCTGAGTAACGATCGGTTCGACCCTTCCAGATGCCGGTGATGCGCTTTTCGATCTCGTCATCGCTGGCTCCGTCGCGCAGCGGCGTCCGGAGGTCGTGGCCCAGGCCGGCGAACAGGCAGGTGTACAACTCGCCCTTGGCGGACAGCCGAGCCCGGGTGCAGGTGCCGCAGAACGGTTGGCTGATCGACGTGATCACGCCGAACTCACCCGCGCCGTCGACGTAACGGTACCGAGCGGCCACCTCACCGACGTAGGCCGGATCCACTGGCTCGATCGGCCACTCGCCGTTGATCGCTTCAACGATCTCCGCCGCCGGGACGACGTCGTCCATCCGCCAGCCGTTGGTGGCGCCGACGTCCATGAACTCGATGAAGCGCACGATGTAGCCCTGCTCCCGCCCGAAGGCGGCGAGGTCGAGGATGCCCTGGCCGTCGTTGAGTCCACGCTTGACCACCGTGTTGACCTTCACCGGGGTCAGACCGGCATCAGCGGCGGCGGCGATGCCTTCCAGCACCCGGGAGACGGGGATCTTCACGTCGCTCATGGTCCGGAACGTCTGCGCGTCAAGGGAGTCCAGGCTCACCGTCACCCGGGACAGTCCGGCATCGCGCAGCGAGCGCGCTTTCTTGGCCAGCAGTGAGCCGTTGGTCGTCATGGCGACGTCGTCGATGCCATCGATGCCGGCCAGCTGCTCGACAAGCCCCTCAATGCCGTGTCGGAGCAACGGCTCCCCGCCGGTGAGTCGCAGTTTTTCCACACCCAGACCAGCGAAGACCTTCGTCACCCGAACGATCTCTTCGAACGTAAGCAGTTCCGAGGAGTCCATGAACGGAAAGTCAGTACCGAAAACGTCGCGAGGCATGCAGTAACAGCAGCGGAAGTTACACCGATCGGTAACCGAGATCCGCAGATCCCGCAGGCCGCGTCCCATCTGATCATTCACAGTGTTCATGCCATCCATTCGATCAGTTTACTCCGATGCGCCCTTTGTTCTCCTTCGTCGGCGCGCGTGCGCTGGTTCACCAACAGTCCAACGCATCCGCGTCCCGGCTTATTTCGTGCTACTCCATGTAGCTAAATCACTCGTTCGGGTTGTTAACGAACCGAGTTCTCGGAGCGAAAACTAGAGTGACTGCTACCAGTGGTCACCGGCATGGGATCGGTCGCGGCACCCTGTTCCGCCCACTCCTGGAGGCTTCGTGTCCGCACCTGCGTCGCCATACCGGTTCTTCGGCCCGCAGCCGCGCCACCTACGGCGGGCGAACCGCTTCGGCAGCGTGACCTTCACGCTCGGCCTACTGGTCGCGTTCGGGCTTGTGGTGTACGCCACTTGGTTAGGCGTCGCCGCACTGGCCGGCGTCGAGGGTGCCACCCAACGTGTCGGAGCGACCGGCGCCCCCACGCAGCTGGCTGCCGTACTGCCCGAGACCGCGCCACCAGCCGTAGCGCCGACTCCCAGCGGCGCCACGATGGCCTTCGATCAGCTATGGACCGCCAGCGACGGGAACACGATCGTCGCCGGGGCACCCACGGTGGGCACCTCGATGGAGACTGGCGAGCCGGTGATCCTGGTGCCGGTGACGCTGACCAATAACGGCGAGCGGGACTGGAACCCGGTGTCGACTTCCTTCGTCGGGAAGATCAACCACGCGACGGTGCCGGAGTCCGCCGAGGGCGACTGGATGTACCGCTCCCCGATCGTCGGGCACACCTCGGTGACGCTGACCAAGGTCTTCGTCGGCGGCCCCGGCCAGTTCAGCTTGACCGCGAACACCCCGGACGGCGTCGCGTTGTTCAGCGGCCGCGTCTAACCTCGCTGGGCCTGACTTCGCTTGGTCTGACTTCGCTGGGTCTTACGCAGCCCGGCCTCCCCGTCTATGGTGAAGCATCCATAATGCTTCAAACCGTAGGGGAATAGTGACCGCACCTCGGTGGAGTGAGGATCTCAGCGGTGGGCCGGTTTCGGGGCGGTCGCCGGGGCCGACCGCGCTGCGTATCGTGTTGGGTACTCAACTGCGTCGGCTGCGAGAAGCGCGTGGTATCACTGCGGCAGTGGCCGGGCACGCGATCCGGGCGTCCCACGCCAAGATCAGCCGCATGGAGCTCGGCCGGGTCGGCTTCCGGGACCGCGACGTGGCGGACCTGCTCACCCTCTACGGCATCACCGATGACCAGCAACGCCGGGCGTTTCTCACCCTCGTCCGGCGGGCCAACGTGCCCGGCTGGTGGCATCAGTACAGCGAC
>DASUII010000061.1:0-2225 GCA_036279835.1 Pseudonocardiaceae bacterium | reverse complement strand
GGGTAACTGGTCAGGTCATCAAGATCAGGTGAGTGAGTGTCAGGCGGTTTCGGGTAGCCAGGGACGGCCCTCGGCGAGGGTGGTGAGGGCTGCGAAGAAGTGGGTGCCGTGTTTGGCGGCGGTGGCGAGGTAGCTGCGGATGGCGCAGAACTGTTGGGCGCCGGTGAGGGTTCGCAGGCATCCGGAGACCTTCTGCCGTAGTTTGATCATCCGGATCTCCCTTTCCGCCCCATTGTTGTCAAATGGGACTCGCGGGTCGACGGTGAACCGTAGGTAGTCGTCTTGGCGGTCGAGCAGGCGCCGGGCCAGGGCGTTGTGCTTACCCATCACCTTGCTCGCCCGGGTGCGGGTTGCCTCCAGTCCCAGTAGTGCACCGCTGCGGTAGCGGTGGACCGCGGCGGCGAGCGCGGCCGAGTCGATGCTGTCGGGGTGGGGGCCGTCGGGGTGGGGGCTGGCCGTACGTGCGTCGTTGACCAGTTCGTTGAGCTCGCGCAGCGCGTCGGCGCTTTGCTGCGCCCAGCACCACTGGCCGGTCGGGGTGGTGTCGGTGACGGCTTGGAGCTCTCGCAGGACGTGGGCATTGCACAGAGCGTGGGTGATCGCGTGGTAGGTGTCATAGGGTGCCCAGGCGTCGTGCACGGCGACCCCGGTGAACTCGGGCAGCACCCCGGCGGCGTCCATGCCCTTGGTGCCGCGCCGGTCGTGCACGGTGATCAAGCTGTAGCGGCCGGTCGACGCGGAGTGCACCCACCGCAGCTTGCCTTCGACGCGCAGTCCGGTCTCGTCGAAGTTCACCACCTCGGCGGCGGCGAGGTTCGCCCGCACCCACTCCAGGAACCCGTCCAAGCCGCCGGCCGCGCGGGTGGTCATCGCCGCGACGGTGCCCTCCGACACCGGGGTGCCGAACAGCTCGGCCAACGCTGCCGCTGTGCGCTTTTTGGACAGGAACTGCCCGACGTAGAGATAGACGATGATCGCGGTGATCCGCGGGCCGTACTGCACCGGCGCGGTCACCCCCGCGGGCGCATCAGCGCTAGTCGCGGTTCCGCACCCACAGCGCCGCTTGATCAGCTGATGCTCGATCACCCGCACTGTGATAGGCGGGATGTCAAACACCTGCCGACGCTCCCGGCCCACCTCCGGCGCCCCAGCAAGGTCGTGCCCACAACCCCGACAGCAACCCGGCTCGTGCGCGATGACCTCGTCGGGGACCCCGACCGGAGCCAACGTCGACCCCGGATGCCCATCCTGCCCACCGGGCTTGCGGACCCCCCGCTTACGCAGCGACTTCGGCGCCGGCTTGGCCAACCCATCCGAGCTCGGTGGCTTCGACGAGTTCTTCGACGTCTGCCCCAGCCGAGCCTCCAGCTCAGCGATCCGCACCCGCGCGTGGCCCAACTCCGCCGACAACGCTTCGATCAGCTCGTCACGCTGCGCGAGCCGCTCCAACAGCTCCTCAACCGACGGCGTCCCAGGCACTCCGAGATCATCAACACTGCGAATAACAAGATCAAGACGCCACGCCGAGCACGGGGACCTGACCAGTTACGCGCCTGGATCCCAAGATTGCCCACAACCACGTCTTTCACGGCAGCAACAAGCACGCAGCTCGCTGCCTCGTCGATCGATTTAAGGATGCTGGACTGGCGTTTGGCAACGTCGAAGCCAGGTTCAGTGCCGATGCTGTCACGTTCGTCCGCGACGGCGGCGAACAGTGTGATGATGCCTGGCACATCGGCTGGGCGAGCACGACGAATGAGGACGCCCGGAAGCATGGGCGAAAGTATGACTACGGGCGATCGATCAGTTCGGGTAGCCTCTAACGCAACAGCGTCCAGCAGCCAGGCCGGCCACGTTGCGCGCTCTCCCCGGCCGAACATGAGGTCGAGGGCCGACGCCTGATTCTTGATTGATTCCAGAAACTACGGCACGCTTGGAGCGTGTCAACGACTTCGGACTTCGCGCGCATGTTGCGCGGGGTTGCTCTGCGTGTGACGCGCCCTCGGGTAGCGGTGCTGTCCGCGGTGCACGACCATCCGCACGCCGACACGGACTCGATCATCGGTGTCGTGCGTGAGGATCTCGGTGAGGTGTCCCACCAGGCCGTCTACGACGTGCTGCGCGCGCTGACTGCCGCGGGTCTGGTGCGGCGTTTCCAGCCGACGGGCTCCGTGACGCGCTACGAGGCGCGGGTCGGGGACAACCACCACCACGTCGTCTGTCGG
>DASUII010000060.1:0-13607 GCA_036279835.1 Pseudonocardiaceae bacterium | reverse complement strand
CGCACCCCAGGTCAGTCTGCAGCAACCGCAGGGCGGTCTTCAGGAAGCGGCTCCGCCTGCGCCGGTGCAGGCAGCGCCGCCCCCACTAGCACCAGAAGCGCTAGCCCCACCGGCACCCCGGGCCGCGCCTCCACCGGCACCAGCAGAGCTACCGCCACCCGCGGTCGCGCCACCGGCGCCGCCAAGGCGGCCGGGAGGCGCCCCGCCCGGGACCGAACGGGTCACCCTGCCAGGTGGACAAGTCTCGCTTAGGCAATGGCTGAGTTTTATGGACAGGGCGTGTCAAGACGCGCACTACCAGCCGGGGTGCCTCAACCTCAATAAAAACTTCAGCCCTAAGAATGGACCTCATCCTCTCGATAAATGCACAGTCGACTCGCAGTCTCCGGCTATGGGCAAGAATGTGACGACCAGCACACCGGTCACATTGAACATCGAGTGCCCTCAAAAAACCCGAACTAGCGAGTCAAAGACAAACAATGGGTCCGATTCGAACAATAAGACGGGTCAGTAAGGCCCATGACGACCGGCGCTAAGGCGTCCGAGGACGGCTCCGCGGAACCGTCCGCCGAGCCAGCATCGCCGGTGGCAAGTCCGTCCGAAGCGCCACCGCAGGCTCGAGCGTCTGGGGTAAACGGCATGCCCGCGACCCGGTTGCTCGAGCCGACCGAGGCTGGCGCCGAGTCACGGGTGTCCGACGCCGCCGCGCTGTCCCAGGTCGTGAAGATCCTCGGGTCGGTGGTGGCCCCCACGACCTTGCTGACGGCATTGATGTATTACTTCGGGCGACAGGCGTACGCGGGACTCTTATGGTACTTCGGCGCCGACGTCACCGTGCTGGATCTGACGGTGCAAGATTATCTGAACAACAGTGTGGCTGGCTTCATCCCTCCATTGATCGCCGCCGCGGGGGCTACGCTACTCGCGCTCTGGCTTCACCAGTTACTGGTGGAAGCGCTGCCTACGGGGACCCGTCGGATCGTGTTGCGAGCGCTGATACCGACCGCAGCTATTGCCGGGGCAGTTCTGGTGATTCTGGCGATGGGCGACCTCGTCACGAATTCGGTGTTTCCCGCTTCATTCCCCGAAGGCCGTGGGCTCAGTCTCTCGATCGGCGTCCTGCTGCTGAGCTACGCCGCCCACCTGTTGCGTCCGCTCATCGCAGCGCGACGACCAATGCGGGCACGGCAGCGGGCGCCGGCAGCGGTGGCCGTGGCCGAGTGGGGCGCGGTCTTCATCCTGGTGAGTGTAGGACTGTTCTGGGCAGTCGGGACCTACGCGATCGGCGTCGGGGTGGACTATGCGGAACAGTTCGAGACCTCGCTGCCCACCCGCCCAGATGTGGTGGCCTACAGCGAGAAAAGGCTGAGCCTGCAAGGACCGGGTGTTCGAGAAGTGACCTGCCAAGATCCCGACGCGGCCTACCGATTCCGGTACGACGGGCTCAAGCTCACGCTGCAATCCGGCAATCAGTACCTTCTCCTACCCGCCGGTTGGACACACGACAACGGTGCAGCCATCTTGATCCCACGCAGCGACAAGGTGCGGCTGGAGTTCAGCCAGCCGGGACAAGTGCGGACTGCGACCTGTTGACGTTTCACCTCATCGAGCTTCTGGCGGTCCTACGCTGACGGCGCTGCTGGGCGGTCGTCAGCCCCTTCGACGCACTGGGGCGCACGCCAGGTCGGTGAGCGAAGCCTTCAGCCGCTGCCGCAGGAAGGCGAGGAGGTTCTTCGCTGCAGCCGGGTCCGGCGACGGAGAAGCACTGAGCAGGGCCTGATCGAGGGTCAGCCGTGTTGCGGCGACGGTGACCAGGTTGCGGCAGTAGTTTTTCGCGGTATCGGTGGCTGGGTTCAGCGGTGGTTGGTTCACCCCGGCCCGGTACAGGTTGGCCTTGGCGAGGCTTGGTTTCCCGTTGACCTGCGCCATCGGGTCATTGGGCGGGATGAGTGCGATCGGCGTGGTCTTCGTCGCCGCCGCCTGCAGCTCATTGAGCGCCAACGATGGAGCGGGCGTCCCGCCGGCGGTGAGATCGGGTGCGGTGAAGGGTGTACAGCCCAGTGCGGGGTTGATGAACTCGGTCAACAGCCCGTTGTCGCTGGCGTTTTTCAGTACCGTGCGCACGGGCAGCGCCGCAACATTCGCCATGTTGTCCTGCGCGGTGCGCCCGTTGCGCAATGCCAGGTAGCGGGTGGTGAGGTTGTCGCTCTGGTCCTGATCGACTACCGCGAAGTCGCGCGTGGTGGGACAGGGGCGGCCGTCGTGGGCCATGCCGACGGGCGGAACCTTCAGCTTGCCAGCGCCGATCGCGGCGTTGGCCGCGCGGAAGAACGCCGGGGCGCCACAGTAGGCGAACTGCCCGAACGGCGAGCCGCGCAACCCGTTAACACAACCGTCCGTGGCGCCGTCCAACGTCAAGGTGGTGCCCTGGAACCCGAACCACATCCCCACCACGGAACCGGCGGGTAGCGTGGGCACGACTGGCTTCGCCGCCGGTTGGGTTCCCCGATCCACGACCAGCGGCCGGTAGATCGCCAATTTACCCGTCGCCGGGTCGATGATCGTGGCTTCGACGAACGCGGACTGGTTGTCGTTGGCCTCATGGCACGGGCCGTTGCGGCGATTGGTCGATACCAGCTCGTATGGTGTGGCCAAGCCCTGCGCGGTCAGTGGTGCCTGCGGCACGATCAGCGTGCAGTTCGGGTTGGGCGGCTTGTCCTTCCCGCCACCGTCCTGCTTGCCGTGTCGCTCATTGTTCCCACCTCGATGACCCGGATCCGGGTTCGGATCTGGCTCGTCGGCTGCGTCTGCGTCCTCGGTCAGGGCAGCGGACTCGTGGTCCATCGACGGCACCGTCTGGGTGGCCGGAGCGCGGCCCGCCGGCACTACCTCGACTGCCGGCGCAGCAGCCTGTACCGGCGAAGCCGGGTCGGGGCCCGCCTGAGCCGGCCACGGTGCGATCATCGCGATCGGCAGCACGGCCGCGACAGCAGACAAGCTCCAGCGGACCATGCGTGGTGTGCGGGGAGTCACCAACGCCACCTCTCCCGAGATAGTAAGCAGGACAGTGGCCACCAGTGGGATCACCGGTGGGACCACTAGCGGTCACTGACGTCCGCGGCCGGCACCCACCAGCGCGGCCGGCCGAGCAGGGCTGTACCGCCGGGACATCACGGGTTGGGACGGTTTGCGCCGGGTAAAACCGCGGAGACCACTGTCGCCGCGGCGGACCATACGACGCGCCGTCGTCGGCAGTCCCAGAGCTGAGGGCTGCCGACAGCTGACGGCGCCCACAGGTGCGATATCCGCGACGAGGAGCTGCGCTTTAGCCCAAACGCCCGTACCCATGCCGCCATTTGCAGTGCGCCGTTCTCAGCTAAGCCGCTCGTCGGCATCCGCCGACCGCCGACCGAACCGATCCCGTTCCCCATACGAACGTTCCGCAGGCAGACTGCGGATCGCAGGGTTCCCGCTGTCCCCCTCAGCGTCGGTTGTGACCACGTTCGGCTCGCCCGAAGATGATCATCCGGTCGGCTCGCTCGGGGTCACGGGGCGCGCGCCCGCATTGATTTTCCGTGTACGATGGGCCACTACGGACCAGCAAGAGTCCCAGCTCAGGAAAGGGGCATATGAGCGCCTACAGCCTGCCAGACCTGCCGTATGGGTATGACGCGCTCGAGCCTTATTTCGACGCGCGCACCATGGAGTTTCACCACAACCAGCACCACGGTCGCTACGTCGAGCAGCTGAACACGGCATTGAGCGCCAGCGGCGGCGGCTCTGCAGGTGACCAGCCGATCGACAGCTTGCTGTGGAACATCGGCAAGGTCCCCGCGGAGTCCCTTAGTGCGGTGCGCAACTACGGCGGCGGGCACGCGAACCATTCCTTCTTCTGGACGATCTTAAGCAAGGATGGCGGCGGCAAGCCTTCCGGCCGCCTTGCCGAGGCGATCACGGAGGAGTTCGGCTCTTTCACGGCGTTCCGCGACCGCTTCACGCGCGTAGCGACCGCTCACGTCGGCAGCGGTTGGGCATGGTTGGTGCAAGCACGCCGCCGGCTGATCGTGTACAGCCTTCCCAACGAAGACAGCCCGCTCACCGCGGAAGAGACCCCGATCCTCGGCCTCGACTTGTGGGAGCATGCCTACTACCTGCGCTATCCGGCCGCACGCGCTGACTACGTCGAAGCCTTCTGGAACATTGTGAACTGGGAAGAAGTAAGCCGGCGGTTTGAGGAGGCTGGGTGATCGTAACCACCTGGTCCCGGTGGTACGGAGCAGGCGTTCGCCAGTGAGCGTCCAAGCCAGGTACGGTTTCACATCAATCCCCCTGACTAGTTGCATCGGAGAGGGTGCGCGAACATGAGCCAAGAGCAGGAGAATGCAAAGCTGACCGACGGCGACGAGGGCGCAGCGGCCCTGTCGGCGCTGCGCGGCATCTGGAAAGCCCAAGGTCAGTCCAGTGCGGACCTCGATGAAGCGTGCGGCAATACGAAACCATGCAAGAGCATGGAAGCGGTCGGCTTCGGTGGGTTGGCCGACGACGTCGAGGCGCCCGACCAGACCAAACAGGCGGTGGGCAACAACCTCCGCTCCGCGTGGAAGACCAAGCTCGAGCGGGAAGGCAAGCTCAATTCCGAGGCGGGCAGCGTGCGTGATCTCGTCTTCGGTTCGTCTGACCAGAAAGAGTAGCGGACAAAGTAACGTAGCGCCCCCGGTCGTTTGAGCGGCGGGTCGGATGCCAAGGAAGGACACACCTGATGTTCGGACGCAAGAAACCAGAAGCGAAGACTGTTGACAGCAACACCGAGTCGGAACGCACCACCTCATACCGCATCAGTCAAGACGCCGCACCGGCGACCACCGGCGTAAACAGGACGACGTCGTACGTGAACGCGATGCAACGCGATGGCCGCGGATACGAAACGATCAACTAGATGCCCCTGGGGGTCTGGGCCGTGATGGCTCGGATCCCCACGGGGTAGTCGACCCACGTCCGCTGGTGGGCGTGGCTAAATTCCTCACCGGACCGATCTCGCCGCTCCGCGGCCGCCAGGGTTGTCAAGGAGACCGCTCGATGAACTATCCGAGTACCGTCACAGAACTCACCGAAACGTTGCGCCGGGGCGACTACCTTGCGGACCGCGGCTTGGCGACGGCGATGTTTGTGGCGATGTCCCTGCAGCGACCGATTCTCCTCGAAGGTGAAGTGGGCGTCGGCAAGACTGAGATCGCCAAGGTGATGTCGTCGGTGTTCGGGCGCAAGCTCATCCGGCTGCAGTGCTACGAGGGCATCGACACCAACCAAGCCCTTTACGAGTGGGACTATGCCCGTCAGCTGCTCTACATCCGCGCGATGTCGGATCAGGGCCTCGGCGAGGAGGAGGCGATCGAAAAACTGTTCGGTCCCCGGTTCCTCCTCGAGCGGCCGCTGATGCAGGCCATCCAGTCCGGCGACCAGTGCGTACTCCTGATCGACGAGGTCGACCGCGCCGATGATGAGTTCGAGGCCTTCCTGCTGGAGGTGCTGTCCGACTTCCAGATCAGCATCCCTGAGATAGGCACCATCAAGGCGGAGAATCCGCCGCTGGTGATCTTGACTTCGAACCGCACACGCGACTTGCATGACGCTTTGAAGCGCCGCTGCATGTACCACTGGATTGGCTATCCGGATCCTGACCGAGAGGTCGAGATCGTCACCGTGCAGGCCCCCGAGGTATCCGAAGCGCTCGCCCGCAAGGTAGTGGCAGCAGTCCATCGGCTTCGCGAGATGGATCTGGCTAAGCCGCCGGGCGTGGCTGAGACCATCGACTGGGCTCGCACGCTGTCGTTCCTGGGCGAAACCGGCCTGACGGCCAGCGCCGCTGATGTCACTCTTGGTTCGATCATCAAGGATCGCGATGACCTCGAGCTGGTACGAGACAACCTCACGGATGTGACGTCCAATGCCTAAAACACGTCACGGATCCGTCTAACGGCGATGGCACGGGACAATGGCTTTGTCACGGTGCTGGTCGACTTCGGCCGCGCGCTACGCTCCAAGGGATTAGCGGTCGGGTCGGGGGATATCCTGACCTACTGCGCCGCCATGGCCCCGCTCGATCCGACAGACCTCGTCGACCTCTATTGGGCCGGTCGAACCACCATGATCACGCGTCGTGAAGATCTACCCGTGTACGACGAGGTGTTCAAGGCGTTTTTCCTCGCGTCCGACGCCCCGGTCCAACAGATGCTGAAGGTCAAGGCCCAGGCTGCTGCTGAAGCTGAGGCCACGTTCCAGATTCCGGCCACGGAGCCGGGCAAGGAGCAAGAGGAGGAAGTCCTCCTCGGGCTGATGGCATCGAACGTCGAGACGCTCAAGCACCGCTCCTTCGGCGAATGCACCGACGAGGAACTCGCTGCCATACGACGCATCATGGCGCGCATCAAGTTCACCCCGCCCAAACGTCGCACCCGCCGCACCAAGACTTCAACTGACGGCCGAAGGCCCGATATGCGCCGCACGATCCGTGAGTCGCTGCGCACCAACGGCGAAATGGTCAACCTCTACTGGCGGCGCCGTCGAGTCCGGCTGCGTCCGCTTGTTCTTATCCTCGACGTGTCCGGGTCGATGTCGAACTACTCTCGAGCGTTGCTGCAGTTCGCCTACTCCGCGAAGCGCGCCTCCCAAAAGGTCGAGGTCTTCTGCTTCGGAACTCGTTTGTCCCACGTCACCAAGCCGCTGCAGAGCCGTAAGCCTGACGAGGCGCTCGAGCGCGCCGCCAAGCTGGTGGTCGACTGGGAAGGTGGCACGCGAATCGGCGAGGCGATCGACCTATTCGTCCGCAAGTGGGGCCGTCGAGGAATGTGCCGCGGCGGCGTCGTGGTGGTCTGCTCCGATGGCCTCGATCGGGGCGATCCCGAGCTGCTTTCTGATTCTATGGAGCGGCTATCCAGGTTGTGTCACAACATTGTGTGGATGAACCCGCACAAGGGCGACAACGCCGACTATCAACCACAGACCGTGGGCATGATGGCGGCGGCACCACACATTGACGTGATTCTGTCGGGCCACGACCTCAGCAGCCTTGAAGAACTCGCCGTCCTACTTCCGAAGCTCGGCTAGGAGACCGAAGTCTATGTTGATCAGATGGAGCGTCGGTATCGAGGCGCAGGGTGACCGCGTGATGAAGCTCGAAGAGGTCGTCGAGTTGGCCGACGCAGTCGCGCCCATGAACGGCATCGCGACTGGGATCGGCACCAACCGCTACGGTGCCCAGGTTATCGTGTTCGCAGATAACCGCGAGGACGCGATTGCTAAGGGCAAGGAACATTTCGCCAGTGCAGTGCAGAAAGCTGGGTTGCCCATCTACCCGATCGTGCGCGTCGAGGCAACTAGCGAGGACGAAGACGAGGCGGACGACTTGTGATGCAAAGCCGTAGAGTGCCATCCCATAGTCGTCTCATCACACCCCCAAGCTGCTGAGCGGCTCACAAACAACGAGGACGATTTCGATGAACACGCAGGTCTGGAAATGATCCGCCTTGGATCACTAGCCGGCTACTCGTTCGAAGGCCCGCGGATCCTCGGTGGCTGGACACCACCCGCGAGACCCGCTGTTTTCGCGATCATGTACAAACCCGATGCCGAGGGCAAGCCCGACCGCTATGCGGTCATCTACGTCGGCCACGCCGACAACATGGCCGAGGCTGGCTTCCCATTCAAGCATCCGCGGTCGAACTGCTGGATCAACCGGGCCGGCACGCGCTGGAAGCTGCACATCTGCACCTACGAGGTCGCCGGTTGGGCGCGCTCGCACCGGGAGCAGATCGCCCAGGAGCTCACTGCCGTCTACAACCCGTACTGCAACGAGCAGAAGTACGACACGTCATGGAAGGACGAGTGGATCGGTTCGTACAAGTCCGAGTTGACTGGACCGCTCGCCCAACGAGGGCCCGGAGGTGGCCCGAGTCAGAACGCAGTCGGTGGGGGTGGGGCAGCTGGCAATGCTGTCACTGGCAGTAAGCACGGCGAGGACGCATCCAAGAAGTAACCGACCTGCGATAGAGCGTGACAGTGGGCAGTGACCGGTGGTCACTGCCCACTATTTGTTACCAATCCTCTGCTACCGAGGAGGACTGAGAGAGATCTCTAATGGTGGCGGTCGCGCATTCCTACCGTGTCCATGAGACGGGAACGGCGCCGACCCGAAGAGGGCACGTTGGTGTGACCGTTAACCGGAGCTGGAACGGGAGGAGCCAACTTGGCTGCGATTTTCTCAGCACCTCCGTACAGCAGCGGTAGCGCACCTGCAACGACTCCGCCAGTGCGGTTGATGTGCTCCACCCCAGGGATAATCGTCTCGGCCTGCGTGGCGATCGTCTTCACGTTCCCCAAGCAGTCATCGAGATTATCTGCGATTCGGTTGAGCAGCACGCCGATGATGAAAAGAAAAATCGCCAGAACAGCGGTCAACGCCAGGATGACGACTACGGTCAGGACGATAAGAGTCATTTCTAGCCCTTTCCAACCGGCGTTCCAGAACCAGTCAGAACCCTGGTCAGGAACAAGTGATGCGTCAGACCCTCTGCCAGTACCGCGTCGACCCTGTCAGCGGTGATAGGAATGAGCGCGCAATTGGCGGTATTCTCCGGGATAGCCCGGAGAGTGTCCCGCACGCCTACCACGCTGCGGTCGATGGACTTCACCATCGACACGAGCGAGCTCAGCAATAAGATCACCACGATCAAGACGACGAAACCCATGAGTATCGCGAGCCACCAGAACGTGGCCTCTTCTGGAGCATAGCCATCAGGCGCGCCCGCATACCCGAACAAAAATGTCATCGCTAACCTCCCAGCCGAGCACGGCCGCGTTCCAGACCGCCGATGATGACCTCAGCGTGGTCAATCGTCTGTCGCAGGTCTGCCAACGGTAGCGTGTTCCGATATGATTGCTGCAGCGCCGCATTGATCTGGGGTGCCTGACGGGCGATCCGAGCGGCAAGGACGAGCACCGGGGCCACCAGCGCAACCACCGTCGTGATCACCACGACAGCGATCGCGAAGCCCAGGTACCAGCCGAACAGATGCGCTTCACCGGGCCCGGGCGCCTGTTCCAAAAGCAACATCATCCCGCAGCCCTCCTTTCGGTAGCAGTTTTCTTGTTCTCAGGCCGGCATCACAAGATCTAACGATCCTGTGTGGTGGTCACGCAAGTAGTCTCCAAGTAGCCCAACAACGTCTGAGTCGCTGTCTGCACGTTGTGGACCTCCTTCAGATGGTCCGCAACCTGCCGCATCAGATTGTCCTTGTCGGACGACGTGAACTGAGAGGCGCATTCCTGGTGACCGCAGTTGAACTCGTGCATATCATGCCCCTTAATCTGATTCCAACTCCGACGTCATTGGCCGTTGCTGGAGTTTAAACTTGCTCTGCCATGGAACGAACTGGTGCGAGGTTGGCGTTGACCGACGGCAGGACCTCGGGAACCGTCCTTGTCTGGTACGCGATCGCGTTAACGCCTACGATGATCGCCCCAAGTGTCCAGGCAACGTGCTTCAGTTGCGAAATTACCTTCAAGAGCGAAAGACCAACAATGGCCACGACCACCGCGACGAGCACAAGCGTGACCCATGCGACTAAAGGCACGGCTACCTCCTCTTCCTCGTTCGAACCCTCAGGTCTGCTAGCTAGACTCCCAATGCGCCCAGCAGATAACCGACTCGTTTCACGTAACGAGTCGCACCAATGGACACTTCCTTCACCGTGCTGTCCGTCTCAGCCAACAGATCTGGGACGTTGTCGAGCTCTCCAGTCAGGATGACGCCGTTGTACAGGATGCCGTCCACTGTCTCCCGGATTCGATCTACCGGCTTGACGATGCGTTGCATCAATCCGTAGACGACGAACGCGACGACGAGTAGGATCAGGTTACCAATCCACCACAGGAACATGCCCGGCCTCTCTTTCCTTCACGAATCGTTATCACGACTTTCCTCGGCCGAAGAGTCCGCCGAAGAAACGCTTAAGGGCGGTCATCATAGCCTGCATGCCGATGCTAAAACCCTTTACTGGAACGGCCGCACCACGCTGTAGCGGTGCCTCTCCCCGGTGGGCCCGCCCAATGTCGTCCGCGATGCACTTGGCGAAGCTTCGCATGATTACGCTCGTGACGTCCTGAACCATTCCTCTGCCGAACTGCGCCGCTGCGCCGGACAGCTGGAGATCCTGGGTCACCTTGACGCGTGTACCACTTCCAGCTGGAACCATCGTCGAGGTCACCTTCATGGTGGCCTGGCCCTTACCCTTCTCCTCCGACCCGGACGCATCCATCACAATCCGCTTGGCGGACTCGTTGCGCTCAACGATCTGGGCGGTGCCGGCGAACTGCATCTTTACCGGGCCCATCTTGGTCGTGACGCGACCCTTGTACACGTCGCCGTTGACATCAGTGAGCTCGGCACCTGGCAGGCAAGGTGCGATCCGCGGCACGTCTTGCATGTGCTTCCACACCTGCTCGAGCGGCGCGGCAACCTCGAACTCGCTCTCGATCAGCATCGACTACTCGCTCTCCTTACCAACAGGCTGTGGGGTCCCAACTTTGCCATTCACGACTTTACTTCCGACCCCATGAACGCCGCGGGGTCCGCCGAGAACGCCTTGAGGCATCCCGGACAGCAGAAATAGTACGTCCTACCGTCGTGGTCCACCTTGTGACGCGCGGAGTCAACCTCCACCGTCATGCCGCACACCGGGTCGATCGCCTCGGCGATCTCCGGGATCTCGGGTCGCACACCCTTGCCGAGCGCACCAGCTGCCCTTAGTTTCACCAACTCGGCCAGCACCCCCACCGCGATCTCGCGGTGCGCGACTTTTCCTAGATCCAAACCGGCCGGCACCTTCACTCGGTCCAGCGTCTCCCGAGACAACCCCCGGCCTTCCAAGTACTCCAGCACCGACTTGGCTCGCGGCCGAGACCCCACCAGCCCAACGTAGGCTGGACCCGCTATCAAAGCCTGCTCTACTGCTTCCTCATCGTGATGACCTTGAGTGGCAACCACGACCAGTGAGCGTTCATCGACGCCAGCAAGCTTGAAGTCCAGTTCGCTGACGACGTACTGCGCCATGGGGTGACTCTCTGCAGAGCCACCATCAGGGTCCACCAGGACCGTTCGCCACCCGATCGCTTGGCCCATCTGCACGAGGGCTTCCACCATCGGTGACCGTCCGACGACAACCAGGTGCGTCTTGGGCTCTACCGGCTCAATGTAGATCTCCAAGGCTCCCTCGCTTTGGCAGGACATCGGTACGTAGCTGATGCCCTCCCGCACTACCATCTCGCCGAGTTCCTCGGCTGACCCGAGGAACACGAGGCGCGGCACACCCTCGGCGAGAATGTGCCGAGCCTCGCGAACAACGACCGGTTCGGCGCAGGCGCCACCGATGAAACCGAACACCTGCCCCGAGGCTGTGATGACAGCCCGGCAACCCTCCTTGCCCGAGGACGGGCCACGCCGCCACACAACGGTAGCCAGCGCAAACGCCTCACCCCGCTTCGACAACTCGCGGGCATGCTCGAGGACGTCCCACCCGTCCATGGTCATCTACCCAACCATCCAGTCTTATCAGCTGTCGGACTTAACCGGCGGTGCTCCCGAAATATCACGCTTGTACTTCATGGCCTCCCACACGCGGTCCGGAAGCAGAGGCATGTCAATATTCCGCACCCCGGTGTCGTCGATAGCGTTCATTACCGCGTTGACGAAGGCCGCCGGGCCACCAACCGCTGCGCATTCACCAATACCCTTAGCACCGATCGGGTGGTGGGGCGACGGCGTCACAACCTCGTGCAGCTCGAAGCCAGGAGTTTCCCACGCCGTCGGCAACAGGTAATCCATGTAGTTCGATCCCACGCAGTTACCCTCAGCGTCGTAGGTAATGAACTGCATGTTCGCCATCGCGTAAGCCTCGGTCATACCACCCATGATCTGACCTTCGACGATCATTGGATTGATACGCACACCGCAGTCATCGACGGCGACCATCCGCAACACATCCCACACACCCGTCTCCGGGTCGACCTCGACGGTCACGATGTACGCCGCGAACGGCCACGTCATGTTGGGCGGGTCGTAGTACGCGTTGTTCTCCAGCCCGGGCTCCATGCCATCGGGCATGTTGCCGTAGGCCGCCATCGCGCACTCTTGAATGCTCACGCCATTGCTAGGAGCACCCCGCACGTGGAACCGACCGAGCTCCCACTCGACGTCCTCTTCGGACACCTCGAGAAGATGCGCCGCCAACTTCCGGGCCTTGGCCCGAACCTTGCGGGCCACCATGGCGGTGGCCGCCCCCGCGACCGGCGTGCTGCGGGACGCGTAAGTCCCCATCCCGAACGGGGTGTTGTCGGTGTCACCGTGCTGAACCAGGATGTCAGCGGCAGGAATCCCGAGCTCGTGGGTGACGATCTGGGCGAACGTCGTCTCATGGCCCTGACCCTGGGTCTGCGATCCGATCTTCAGGATCGCCTTCCCACTCGGGTGCACCCGCAGCTCCGCGGCGTCGAACATCTTGATGCCGAGGATGTCGTATTCGCGGCTGTTACCCGCTCCCAGTGGCTCGGTCATGGTGGAGATGCCGATTCCGAGCCGCCGGCCCTGCGCGCGAGCTGCTTCCTTCTCGCGCAGGAAGTCGTCGTAGCCGATGGCGTTAAGGCCCACATCGAGACACTTGCTAAATTGTCCGGAATCCAGTAAGAAGCCGTAGGGCGTGCGGAACGGGAACTGATCGTCCTTCACCAGGTTGAGCCGCCGGAACGCCGCCTGATCCATACCTAGATCGGAGGCAGCGGCCTGGATCGCCCGTTCCTGGAAGAACATCGCTTCGGTGACCCGGAAGGAGCATCGATAGGCGACACCACCTGGCGCCTTGTTCGTGTACGCGCCCTGCGCGGTCATGTACCCGTAGGGAATGTCGTAGGCGGCGAACGCGGAATGGATCAGCCCGATCTTGAACTTCGTGGGCTGGGCGTCCGAGAAGAACGCTCCGTTGTCGCTATCGCAGTGGAACCGAACAGCAAGAATCTTGCCATCCTTGCGGAGCGCGAGTTCGCCCTTGTAGTAGATGTCCCGGGCATAGTGGGTCGAAATGAGGTTGCCGGTCTTGTCCTCGATCCACTTCACCGGCCGGGCCAGCAGGATGGAGCAGAGGATGGAGGCGACATATCCTGGATACACCGGCACTTTGTTGCCGAACCCGCCACCGATGTCCGGAGAAATGATCCGGATCATGTGCTCCGGAAGCTCCGCGACGATCGCCACCGCCGCCCGGATGATGTGTGGGGCTTGGGTCGTCATGTAGACGGTCAGCTTCGCGGTCGCCGAGTTGTAGTCCGCGATCGATCCGCAGCACTCGATGGGCGAAGGGTGGGAACGCGGGTAGTGCAGCTCCAACTTCGAGACCAGATCGGCCTGAGCGAAGGCGCGTTCGGTGCCCTCTCGGTCACCGACCTCCCAGCGGTAACAGATGTTGTCCGTCTGGCCTTCCTTGTCGTCCCGAATGATCGGGGCGCCCTCTGCCTGGGACTGCCACGGGTTGACGATCGCTGGCAGCGGCTCGTACTCGACG
>DASUII010000059.1:0-23874 GCA_036279835.1 Pseudonocardiaceae bacterium | reverse complement strand
CGGCAGGTAGACGCCGTCGATCGTAGACAGCCGCCCGAGCAGTTCCGGTCGCCCGCCGGGGCCCCCGGCAGCCTTCCAGTCCCGCACGACCGCGGTGATCTCCAGGACCGCTTCCTCGCCGTCTCCCACCACGGCGGCGTCGATGAAGTCGGCGATCGGCTCTGGATTGAACGCGGCGTGGCCTCCCGCGATGACGACGGGATGATCGTCGGTGCGCTGCTTCGCGTGCAGCGGAATGCCCGCGAGGTCCAGCGCGGTGAGCAGGTTGGTGTAGCCGAGTTCGGTGGCGAAGGACACGCCGAGCAGGTCAAAGTTCCCCACGGCACGATGCGAGTCCACGGTGAACTGCGGGACACCGTACTCGCGCATCAACGCCTCGAGATCCGGCCAGACCGCGTAGGTCCGCTCAGCGAGCACGTCGGGCTGCTCGTTGAGCACCTCGTAGAGGATCATGATCCCCTGGTTGGGCAGCCCGACCTCGTAGGCGTCGGGATACATCAACGCCCAGCGCACCGTGGTGGTGTCCCAGTCTTTCACCGTGGCGTTGAGCTCGCCTCCGACGTACTGCACCGGCTTGGAGACCCGCAGCAACAGCGGCTCAAGCTGCTCGAATACCGACGTACCTGCCATAGCGTTCACCGACGCTACAGCTCCGGGAACCACAGCGCGATCTCGCGCTTGGCGGAGTCGACCGAGTCCGAGCCGTGAACCAGATTTGACTGGGTCTCCAGCGCCAGATCACCACGGATCGAGCCTGGCACGGCCTTGTCCACCGGATCGGTGCCACCGGCCAGCTGCCGGAACGCCGCCACCGCCCGTTCGCCCTCCACCACGGCAGCCACGACCGGCGCGGAGGTGATGAACTCCAGCAGCGAGCCGAAGAACGGCCGGTCCACGTGTTCGGCGTAGTGCTGCTGCGCCAGCTCGTGCGGGACCATGCGCAATTCCAATGCGGCCAGCGTCAAACCCTTGCGTTCGATCCTGCCGATCACTTCGCCGACCAGGCCGCGGCCGACGCCGTCGGGCTTGATCAGGACCAGGGTGCGCTCACTCACAGCAGCTCATTCTCCTCAGCAATAACGGTGACGGGAAGCAGGGAGCCTAGCGACCTGTCACCGGAGCGATGATCTCGATGGTAGGAAAGTACGCGCGGTACCTGCTGGGATCTCTAGTGAGCAGTCGCATCCCGAGCACTGCGGCGTGCGCTGCGATGAAGAAATCCGGCAGCGTACTGGCCCGAGTACCGCCACGTCTCCGGTACTCGATGTGACACCGACCGGCGAGGAACGCCGCAGGCCACGGCACCTCAGCTCGCACGAATGCCGGGCCGACCAGCACCGCGTCAGCTTCTTCCAGGGTGGCGTAGGTCGCCGACACCTCCGCGTAGATGATCGAGTTGATTACCACCGGGCCTTCATCGGCCACCCGGGCTAGAGCCTGCTCTGACCAGGATGACCAGACCGGATCGGTCCGGACGATGTCGAGCAGCACGTTCGAATCGACAAGGGTGGCGACTTCAGTCGTCGTCACGCAACAACGCCATGAGCTCGTCGGTACCCATGTCGAGGTGAGCGGTGGCCGTGCCACGTAACCGGCTGACCAGGCGCTGACCGCGGGTTGGTGCGCCGGCGACGCGAACGATTCTGGCGCTCTCACCGTCGACCTGAATATCGACTTCATCACCGGGCTCGAGGCCCAGATCACGTCGCACCTGTTGAGGGATAGTGATTTGACCTTTACTGGTGATCCGCACATGGTAAGAGTACTACTGGTTCTTACTTCTACTTGCGGGTAGTGGCTCCTTGCGCTGCACGGCCCAGCGCACGTACAGCAGGAAGCCCCAGACCAGCAAGAACAGTAAGCCGAGAGCGCCCAAAGCTGGGCTGGCGAACCAACCGACAACCATCGCGACCTGCAACGCCAAGGCCAATCCCAACCCCCACGAGCGACGCTGCACGAAGGCCGCGACGACCATCGCCAGCGCTAGGGCAGCGGTATACCAGCCGGCCGGTGCACCCAAGCCGGCACCGATCCGGTTGACGACGAGCAGGGCGAGCCCGACGACGATCGCCTCCATCACCAGAGTCCCCGCGAAGATGCCGCGCAGTCCGCGCAGCGGGTCTGGCTGGACCGGCTGGTCGCTCACTGCGGCTCTCGACCGAACAGGGTGCGTACCTCACCGACCATCGCCACCGACCCGGTGATCACGACGCCAGCACCGGAGATGCGGTCGGGATCCGCAGCTCCTTCAGTGGCTGAGGCGATCGCCGCGTCAATCGCGTCCGGCAACCGGCGGTGCACCCGCACCCGGGATTCACCGAAGACATCCCGAGCCGCCTCGGCGAGGTCGTTGATGTCCATCGCGCGAGCGGAGCTGCTGATGGTCACCACGACTTCGTCGATCACCGGTTCCAACTCCGCGAGGATGCCACGGGCGTCCTTGTCGCGCATCACCCCGACGACAGCCACCAGCCTGCGGAAGCTGAAATCCTCCTGCAGCGCAGCCGCCAGCGCACGCGCGCCATGCGGGTTGTGAGCGGCGTCGATGAAGACTGAGGGCGCCGTGCGGACCCGCTCCAGCCGGCCGGGACCGGTCACCGTGGCGAATGCGTCGCGCACCGCGTCGATGTCCAGCGACGAGTTCGCGCCCGCACCGAAGAACACCTCGGCGGCGGCCAGCGCGAGCGCGGCGTTGCGGGATTGGTGCGCGCCGTGCAGTGGAAGAAAGACCTGGTCGTAGACCCCGCCGAGACCCTGCAGCTTCAGCTGCTGACCGCCGACGGCGATGTCGCGCTGCAGTACGCCGAATTCCATGCCCTCCCGTGCCACCGTCGCGTCAACCCCGACGCTGCGGGCCGCGAGCACCCGAGCCACCTCGGGCGGCTGCTGTGCCAGCACCGCCACCGACCCGGGCTTGATGATCCCGGCTTTCTCCGCGGCGATACCCTCGATGTCGCTGCCCAGATAGTTGACGTGATCCACGGCGACCGGAGTGATCACCGCCACCATCGCGTCGGCGACGTTGGTAGCATCCCAGCTTCCTCCGAGGCCGACCTCCACAACGGCGGCGTCCACCGGCGTGTCGGCGAAGGTCGCGAAGGCCATCCCGGTCAGCACCTCGAACTTGCTCATCGGGACCGACGATCCGGCGTCGACCAGCGCGACGTAGGGCTCGATATCCTGATAGGCCTCGACGTAGCGCTCCGGGCTGATCGGTGTCCCATCCACACTGATCCGCTCGGTGACCCGTTGCAGGTGCGGGCTGGTGTAGCGACCCACCCGGAGCCCCATCCTGGATAACAGCGCATCCAACATCCTGGCCACCGACGTCTTGCCGTTCGTGCCCGCGATGTGCAGCACCGGGTAACAGCGCTGCGGCGAGCCAAGCAGATCGACCAGCGCCGCGATCCGAACCAGCGAAGGTTCGATCCGGCTCTCCGGCCAACGACGGTCCAGGCCGGTCTCGACCTCCCGGAGGGCGGCCAACGCGGCGTCCCCGTGATGTAGCGACTGTTGAGTCATTGCCAAATCACGTGGCACAAAGGCGTCCCCTACTGAGGCGATCAGGCCGACTTCTCGCGACGTTCCCGCCGAGTGGGTTGCCGCGTCACGATTGTCGGGTTCACATTCTCCCGCACCGTCTGCTCGGTGATGACCACCTTCGCCACATCGGTGCGGCTGGGAATGTCATACATCACCGGCAGCAGCACTTCTTCCATGATGGCGCGCAGCCCACGGGCGCCAGTGCCGCGGAGGATGGCCTGATCGGCGATCGCCTCCAACGCGGTGCCGGTGAACTCCAGTTCCACGCCGTCCATCTCGAAGAGCTTGCAGTACTGCTTCGACAAAGCGTTGCGAGGATCGGTGAGGATCTGCACTAGCGAGCACTTGTCGAGATTCGTCACGCTGGCGATCACTGGAAGCCGGCCGATGAATTCCGGGATCAAGCCAAACTTGATCAGATCTTCGGGCATGACCTGAGCGAATACGTCGGAAGTGTCGATGTCAGCCTTCGATCGAAGCTCCGCGCCGAAGCCGAGTCCCCGCTTGCCGATTCGATCATCGATGATCTTGTCTAGACCGGCGAACGCACCGGCGACGATGAACAGCACGTTCGTCGTATCGATCTGGATGAACTCCTGGTGCGGGTGCTTGCGGCCGCCCTGTGGCGGAACGCTGGCGGTGGTGCCTTCCAAGATCTTCAGCAAGGCCTGCTGGACGCCCTCTCCGGAGACGTCCCTGGTGATCGAAGGGTTCTCCGACTTGCGAGCGATCTTGTCGACCTCATCGATGTAGATGATGCCGGTCTCAGCTCGCTTGACGTCGTAGTCCGCGGCCTGGATGAGCTTCAGGAGGATGTTCTCCACATCCTCGCCAACGTAACCGGCCTCGGTGAGCGCGGTGGCGTCAGCGATGGCGAAAGGCACATTGAGCAGCTTCGCCAAGGTCTGGGCCAGGTAGGTTTTTCCGCAACCGGTAGGGCCGAGCATCAGGATGTTCGACTTGGCCAGTTCGATCTCGTCGTCGCGGCCCTTTTCGCCGGCCTGGATACGTTTGTAATGGTTGTAAACAGCAACTGACAACGTGCGCTTGGCGTCGTCTTGGCCGACGACGTACGCCTTAAGGAAGTCGTGGATCTCGCTTGGCTTGGGCAGTTCGTCGAGCTTGACGTCGCCCGCGTCAACGAGCTCCTCCTCGATGATCTCATTACACAAATCGATGCACTCGTCGCAGATATACACGCCGGGTCCAGCGATGAGCTTTTTGACCTGCTTCTGACTCTTCCCGCAGAAGGAACACTTCAACAGGTCGCCGCCGTCACCGATCCGTGCCATGGGCGCTGGCCTCTCGTCCTTCCCGGCGCGTGGTGTGCAGCGCGCCTGGCTGCGTGTGTGCTTGACGGTACCCGTCCGACCCCACCGTGCGGGAGGATCAGCCTTCCTGACATTGGCCGGCGGACACGACTGCGCTGCTCGCTCGGCGTGTCGCGCTACACAGGGTCAGGTCCTGACCGCGGAGAGCTTCCGGATCTGGGTAATATCGTCAATGATCCCGTACGCCTTGGCCTCCGGAGAGGTCAAGATCTTGTCCCGGTCGATATCGGCGCGGATACGCTCTTCGGTCTGCCCGGTGTGGTGGGCCAGGGTGGCCTCCAGCAGGCGGCGCATCCGCTGGATCTCGGCAGCCTGAATCTCCAGATCTGACACCTGGCCGAACACGCCCTCGGTGGCCGGCTGGTGGATAAGGATCTGGGCATTAGGAACCGCCATCCGCTTACCCGGAGTCCCTGCGGCGAGTAGCACTGCGGCAGCTGAAGCGGCCTGGCCGAGGCAGACCGTATTGATTTCCGGTCGGATGTACTGCATCGTGTCATAGATCGCCGTCATCGCAGTGAACGACCCGCCCGGTGAATTGATGTATATCCAGATGTCACGGTCCGGGTCGGCGGACTCCAGCACCAGCAACTGCGCCATCGTGTCGTTGGCCGAGGTGTTGTTGATCTGTTCGCCGAGGAAGATGATGCGCTCCTCGAACAGCTTGTTATAAGGGTTGGATTCCTTGACGCCGTAGCTGGTGCGCTCGATGAACGAGGGCAGGACATATCGCGACTGGGGCAGGTAATTTTCGGACATATGATTGTGGGGCATGCGATCGTGCGGCATAGCGCCTCCGGGCAGGTGATTCATCGGGGCTCCTCGAAGCTCTACAGGCTCGCGTCGGGCAACGAGTTGGCGCGGGTGAGGACGTAGTCGACGAAGCCGTACTCGCGGGCCTCTTCTGCGGTGAACCAACGGTCCCGGTCAGAGTCGGTGATGATCCGTTCTATCGACTGACCGGTCTGCTCGGCGATGAGCTCTGCCATCTCACGCTTGTGCTTGATCAGCATGTCCGCCTGGATCGCGATGTCCGCCGCGGTGCCGGACACGCCGGCTGACGGCTGGTGCATGAGGATCCGGGCATGCGGCAGGGCGTATCGCTTGCCGCGGGTGCCCGCGGACAACAGAAACTGCCCCATCGAGGCGGCCAAGCCCATCGCGTAGGTCGCCACGTCGGGTTCGATCAGGTGCATCGTGTCGTAGATGGCCATTCCTGCAGTGACCGAGCCACCCGGCGAGTTGATGTAGAGCCTGATGTCCTGGTCGGGATCCTCCGCCGACAGCAGCAAGAGCTGGGCGCAGATCTGGTTGGCGATGTTCTCCTCAACCTGGGATCCGAGGACGATGATGCGCTCTCGGAGCAGCCGCTCATACACCGAGTCCGTCAGGTTGAGGCCAGCCGTGGCGGCCCGCATCGTGGGGGCGCCCGGCAGCGGCACGGCCGAAGCGATGTGGTCGGAGGTCACGTGTGCCTGCCTTCTGTCATCAAGGCCACCTGCGGATGGGTGAGGGTCCGGCTGGGAGATCTATCCGAACTCCGACGCGGTGGACACTGCCGACCCTAACGAAGGAGAGCACCGACTACTTCCTAACGCGCCCACAGTTCGCTCAGAGCGTTACGTCATCGGCAGCCTGGATCACCGGGCGGCCACCGCGTGCCCCGGGGTCGTCGAGTCGATCAGCGAGTCGATGTCGACCGGATTTCCGCTGGCATCGGTGATGGTGGCCTGGCTCAGCACAGCGGCCAGAGCCTTGCCGCGGCGGACGTCAGCGTAGACAGTGCCCAACTCGCCAGCCTTTTGAAGCTGCAGGGCGTAGTCGTTGGGGCTGACGCCCTTGCGCTGCGCCTGGAACATGATGCGCTCACTGAGGTCGTTGTCCGTGACCGAGACATCCTCGGTATCGGCGATCGCGTCGAGCAGGAGTTGCGCCTTGACCGTCTCCTCCGCCGAGTTGCGCAGGTCTGTGTTGAACTGCTCGGCGGTATGGCCCTGTTGCTCCAGCCACTGGCCGAGACGCGCCTCATTGTGTTCGAAGGCGTGCAGGGCTTCGTGCTTACGCGACTCGAACTCAGAGTCGACGATCGCCGCAGGCAAGGGCACTTCGGTGGTCTCAAGCAAAATCTCGAGGATCTTGTCTCTGGCTTGGGCGCCCTGCTGCATCGCTTTGACCCGGCCAAGCCGCGTGCGAAGGTCAGCGCGCAGCTCGTCGATGGTATCGAATTCGCTAGCGAGCTGGGCGAACTCATCGTCGGCCGCGGGCAACTCTCGCTCTTTCACCGCTTGGATCTTCGCCGTGATCTCCGCCTCGCGCCCGGCATGCTCTCCGGCGGCCAATACGGCGGTGACCGTTCGCTCGTCGCCCTGCGAGGCGCCGACCAGCGCGTCGTCGATACCCTCCATGAGCTGGCCGGAACCAATCTCGTAGGAAAGATCGGTGGTCGCCAAGTCCGCGACCTCCGCGCCGTCGACGGTCGCCGAGAGGTCCAGTGAGACGAAGTCGCCCTGCTGCACGGGACGCTCGACGGAAGTGAGAGTGCCGAAGCGGGAACGGAGCCCGTCTAGCTGCTCGTCGACCTCCGCATCGGTCACCGCGACGTCGTCGACGGACACCGCGAGCTCGTTGAACACCGGCATCTCGATCTTCGGTCGGACGTCGACCTCAGCGGTGAACGCGACGTGGTCCCCATCCTCGACCTTGGTGACCTCGATCTCCGGACGGCCCAGCGGGTGAACCTCGCCCGCCTGGACAATCTCGGCGTACTTCGCCGAGACCATCGCGCTGACCACCTCTTCGAGCACCACACCGCGACCAAGCCGCTGCTCCAAGATCCGGGCAGGCGCCTTGCCCGGCCGGAATCCCGGGATGTTGACCTGGTGGGCGATCTTTCGGTAAGCGCGATCGAAGTCTGGCTTCAGCTCGTCGAACGGCACCTCGACGTTGATTTTCACCCGCGTCGGGCTGAGTTGTTCGACGGTGCTCTTCACGAAATACTCCTTGAGGACAGGTGGGAACGCGCCGGCACAGCCACCGCCGGGCCGCAGGTGGAGCAAGTCTAGGCGAGTGTTCCGATGCGCCCACTGCGGGCGCCGTATCGGGCTACCCCAAGCCTGTGCGGAAGCTCGGCCGTTAAGACCTCGACAACGGCGGTTTCGAGGCTGGCGCCGCGACGATCGCTCTCCACCTCGAACAGCGCCCGGTGCCAGTCCCGCGGTCTCCACCATCTGGCGGATCCGTCCAGCCAACGCCGCCTATAGATCAACTTCGCTCTTCTGGGGGCACGCCCTGTTGGCGGACCCTAATCCTTTGCGGGCACTGCGCTGCCGATCACTTCCCGTCACCCTATCTGAGTGGAAGGATTGGGTATCCCCGATCGGTAGCCGAGGGAGCGGTGAATACCATGACCTCAGAGGACAAGATCAACAGTCTAGTGGGTCAGGCCATCGAGAAGGCTGAGCCGCTTGTCGATCAGGTCATCGAGAAGGCTGAGTCGCTCGTTGAGAAGGCCGAAGTGAAGGCTGATTCACTCGTCGAGAAGGTCAAGGAGAAGGCTGAACCGGTCGTCGCGAAGGCCAGAGACAAGGCTGGGCCGCTCCTTTCGAAGGCCGACGGCAACTCTGACACTTCGAGCGCGTAGGCCCGAAAAATTTCTGTCAAGCGGCACTGTCACGGTGTCCTGGTCCCGCTCGAGCCGTCAAGCTCAGCTAGCCCACGAACTCTGGGACACCTGTGCACGATGTCCCGCGACATCACATGGTCGGGGTGGCGGGGATTCGAACCCACGGCCCCTCCCTTCCCAAAGCCTCGGCAGGCGTGCGCGGTGGCGTTGGGGAGGCAGCTCCCCTGGACTGATGGGTTGGTGGAGGCCGGGCGCGATAGCTGCCGTGGACAACAACGGTGTCAGCAAGGTGACACCGTTGTTGTCAAGTACCTGACATGGGCCGATGCAACAGAGCGGAAGAATGTCGGTCGTCAGCCCCGGAAGAAACCGCAGATGTAGGGGTACTGCAGGCCAAGCGGGGACTACTGCAGAGCAAAGGGATGAGCAATGGGCAGCATTCGCAGTCTCCAGGAAAATCAAATTAGGACCTGGAATGACCACGACGAGGCGTCGTGGGTGGATTTGTTCAGCCCCGAGGCGGCGTTTAGCGGGCCCGGCGGAGTGCGTGGGGTCGGCACTGAGATGGCGAGAACGTTTTATCACATTTGGCAGGACGCCTTCCCAGATAATCAGTTAAAAACCCTTCAGATCATCGATGGAGAGGATGCAGTTGTTCTCGAGGGCGTGTTCGAGGGCACCCATACGGCGGCGCTGAACGCGCCTGGTGGGTCAATCCCGGCTACTGGAAGGCACGTTACGATACCTCTCGTCTCGGTGCTTGGGGTTGCCGGTGACAGATTCACCAGCATCGCGGTTTACTTCGACCAGATGGAGGTCCTGACCCAGCTTGGGCTGGCCCAGGCACCCACGACTGCGGCGAGCTGACCTAGGCAGAGACTACCGTTTGTCCTGGTCGGGGTGGCGGGATTCGAACCCACGGCCCCTCGCTCCCAAAGCGAGTGCGCTACCAAGCTGCGCCACACCCCGTGCACCGAGTAGTGCAGCCTACGCGACCACCCGAATCCCGCCTCGGCCACCGCTCGCGTCCCGCCAAGAAGCCAGCACCAGGTACGCTAGGGCCGCTCCTCCGCCGCGGAGCATGCGGGCGTAGCTCAATGGTAGAGCCCCAGCCTTCCAAGCTGGCCATGCCGGTTCGATCCCGGTCGCCCGCTCCACCCCTCTTACCAGCAAAAACGGTGCTCCCTCCCGATCATGGGAAGGGCCGTCGACTTCGTTTATGCCATTAATGTGCAATTAGGCCACCGGGACCATCGCCCCTGCCGGGCCAGGGCGCCCAAGCAGCCGCGCCGAAGACCTCGTTGACCACCCGTTCCGACGGACGAGACGCTCAGCCAGGACCGAGGGCATAGGGCGCCTGGCAACGACAGACTAGTTGCGGGTCGCGCCGTCCCACCACGCTAGGACGCGTGTGCCGTAGAAGGTGACCCACTTGGACGGCTCTCCGGGAGGCACGTCGATCTCGAACCAGACTCGCCCGGGGTGGCGGTGTTCCTGCAGCCAGGTGCCGTCGGGGCCGCGGGCGGCGCGGATGATTTCGATCGCGTCCGCCAGTCGGGGGTCGGGTGCGATGCGGTCGCGCAGCGCCGCTGCCCGGAAGTACTCCGCCGCGTTCAGCACGCTGTAGATCCAGCGGCACGGGTACGCGAATCGTGTCACCCACGGTCCGACGAGTTCGCCCGTCGACAGGGTGCCGAGCAGTCGACGCTGCAGCAGGTACTGCTCGCCGGATCGACGGGCGGCGCGCAACTCGTCGCAGCCTCCGGTGGCGGCCTCGTAGTACAACAGCCCCTTCAAGGAGTTGAGCGTGGAATGAAACGATGACCGGGTCGAGCCTTCGACCCACTCGCAGTTCCAGCCGCCGTCGGCCATCCGGTGGTCGAGGAACCACTGCGCGATTCCCGCGACATCCGCCCCGAGCCACACGCCGTTGGCGAGCGTGTAGGCGTTGATGCAGCAGTCGACCTCGCCGCCCCAGTACGGCAGGTTGTTGTAGTCCCATCGACTGTTCGCGGCGAGCAGGTCGGCTGTACCGGTGAGCGCGGTGGCGTCGAGGCCCCAGTCACGTAGGGTGTTGAGCGTCCACGTCGTCGCGGTCCACGGCTGCCCCGCGCCCTCGGCTGCCTCGGAGCCGTGGAAGTCGAAGTCCCGCGGGAAGAAGGATCCGCCGCCCACTGCCCGTCGGGATCCTGCAGCGCGAGCAGCCGCGCCCCGAACCCGTCCGTGGCGATTCGGGCGCGAGTGGCACCCCAGACCTCCTGCGGCGCGCCCGCCAGGTCGCGCTCGACCTGCCAGCGCAGCGCCACGTCGGCGTCGAGCAACCAGGGGAGCACTGCCGGCTCGAGCACCATGGTCGACAAGCTACCGGCCAGCCAAGGGAACACCGCACGCGACAGCGACAAGCACCGCTGCGGCCGCACGCTCCAGAAGAGACCATCGCACGGTAGTGAGGGCCCATTCGCTGAGTTCGTCGCGCGTTAACACGCGGCCGTGTTCGCGTGGATCGGCGCCCGCACGGGCACATGTCGACTCGGACGATGAGCCGCAGCATCAGGCGTGGGCTTGCGGGCAACCCAGTCAGAAAGCCCTCGGAGTCAGTGTTCGCTGTACTCCTACATCCGAATGATGAGGCACCTCGTTCGTGGACAGGAGAGCACCAGCTATATAGAGTTAGGTCCTATGGCGGCTTTGCGGATGACTGTGGGTGTCTTGGCGGTGTTGGGAGCGCTGCTCGATCGGCCGGACACCGAGCTGTATGGGTTGGAGATCGTGCGCGCCAGCGGACTTGAGCCGGGCACGATCTACCCGATTCTGCAGCGGCTCCGCGGCGCCGGTTGGGTCAGTGACCGATGGGAGGACCCCGAACCTGCTCATACGAACGGCCGTCCCCCGCGGCGCTACTACCGGCTGACCGCCGAGGGCCGCGCTCGCGCTGTCCACGCTCTGCAACAAGGTCGTGACCGCAGTGGTTTGAGTCGGCTGCTCGCGCGCCCCCGTGCCGCTCCCACGAATGAGGCAGGCGCGGGATGAGCGACCGTAGAGCACCCGTCGGCGGGGACAGCGAAACCCTTGGCGGTATCGACCTCAGAGATCGGCACGCAATGGCAGGCTTTCGTCCGACTCCCCCGCTGGAATCGAGTTCGCTGCGCTGGGTACGCCGCCTGCTACCTGGCGAGGAGGGCAGAGCCTGGTGGGCTGAAATGATCTCCTGCCTGGCCGAGACCACCGACTCAGCCCAACGACGTCGATACGTCCGCAGCTATCGCCGATCAGTGCCGCAGCTGGTCTGGACCAGCTGGACGTCCAGGTTTCGTGGTGTAGCGCCGGCGCCGATGGGCGTCGGGTACAACAGTGTCGATTGGAAGGGGATTGACATGGCTTTTGCTAGTCCGGAAGACAAGTTCGGGATAAAGGTCCAGAGCAAACCAGGGGCCCGGACGATCGACCAGAAATATTCCGTGCTCCTCGGTCTCGTGGTACTGGTCCTTGGGATTCTAGGGTTTATCCTGACGGGCTTCACCAACTTCACCGAGATGACGGACCATGCAATTTTCGGGCTCTTCCAAACGAACGGCTTCCACAACACGATATATCTCATCCTAGGGGTGTTTTGGCTGCTAGGAGCGTTCGCACTGACCCCTCCCGGCAATCAAGGGATGAATATCGCGGTAGGTGGCGCCTTACTGCTAGTCGCCGTACTGGGCTTTTTGGGCTACTGGTCTTTGCTCTCCATCCCCCCAGGGTTTAACGGGGACAACATCCTCGACCTGGCGGTCGCAATTGCGACGCTGATAGTCGGTGGTGGTCTGCTCAGCGCGGGCAGCCGTCGAGCGAGTACCGCGTAGCCATCGACGGGTGGCCGTGTTCCCTGGCTGCAGGGAACACGGCCAGCTCGCGCGACTGTCGACACAGGGAATGAGAGAGGACATGGACACCCGCCAGCCAGGGTTCGCGACGCCGATTGTCAGCTAATCGAAAGGAAGGTGAAGCTGACGCTGTTGCTCTTTTCCCCATCTTCCAGCGTAGCGGTCACCTCGAGCGTGCCCGAGCCGCTTGGAACGTCCGCTTCTATGCTTCCCGTCCGGGTCACTTTAAAGGGGACCGATTCGTCACCGAAGAGGAGCTTGTCGGCGGCATCCAATCCGTTACCCTTGATAATCACAGGCGTACGGGGCAACGCCGAGTTCGGAGTAATGCTGTCGATCTGCATGGAGCTCCTTCCGCGACCAGGACTGAGCGCTGGGTACCGGCGGGCGTGATCATCAAGTCGCATCCGGGATTCTCGTGTCTGTACCCCCGTACCCGCCACGTAAGGTCATCAAACCGGCGTGACCCATTCGTGTGATAAGCATGGATCCGGCGGCCACACCATGAGGCACTGGGGCGGCAGCCTACTGCGCGATGCAGATCATCTCAGTCGGAGCGAGCACGGAGCGTTCCAAACTGTCGAGCATGTTCGCGATCTTCAATGCCGGCTCTGGGGCCATCACAAGGTGCAGGCCGAGCGCCGGCAGACCATCCCGGGCGACGCGTGCTCGTACCTCGTGGAGCGCGTCGATTCCAAAGCCCCGCCGATCACGCTCGGCCTGGACCGGTAGCCCGGCCTGCGCAAGTAGCTCGCGGTATCGTTGCGGTTCCATCAGGAAACTCGTCGCCGCGCTACCGGCCCACGGCACCGGATAGGTGATCACGCCGGGTCCAACGCGCATCAGGTCGTAGATGCCGAATCGTCCCCCGACCACCAGGACGCGCCGGATCTCGGCGAACAGCGCCGCCTTGTCTGAGATGTTCATCCCGACGTGCAGCATGCACACGCGATCAAAGGAGCCATCGGAAAACGGCAGTGTGGTGGCGCTGGCTTGGCGGAACTGCACGAGCTTCGAGAGACCCGACCGGCGGGTCAGCGATGTGCCGACTTCGACATACTCCGCGGTGACGTCGACGCCGGTCACCTCGACACCGTGCCGCCGCGCCAGGTAGCGAGCGGTGCCACCCAACCCGCTGCCGACATCGAGCACGCGCAGCGCTGGGCGCAGGTCGAGTTGATCGAGCAACTCCACAGTGGCCTGTCGGCCACCGAGGTGAAACTCATCGACCGTCGCAAGTTGGTCAGGATCGAGGTGCTCGGGGTCGACACCCAGCGTCATGAGTGCGTCGAGAATCTTGCGTCCCAATTCTCCCTGTGAGTAATGGTCCGCAATCGTCTGGTCGCTTACCATGACGCCGTCACCTCCATTGGATCGGTTCGACGACTACCGATCAGGACATCCTGACGAGGGGTTGCGGCGGCGGCATCGCGGGGACGACTGTAGGTAATGGAAACGGCAGCCTCAGGCCCAACCGCCAAGACTAGCCGAACCAGTGAACAAGCCGCCTAATGCACAACACGATGACGCAACGGCGCCTCCGGGAGCCATCGATGAGGCGCCATTCCAAGGGGGGCGGGGGCTGTGCGTTCGCAACGAGCGCACCGCCCCCGACTTGGACCAGAACTTACCCGACAGGCAGCGAGTCCCACAGCTGTCGAGACAACCCCGCGCTGGCGCCTTCGTCACGACCAGCGGTGAGCCACGTGCCTGCGACCTAACCGGTGGGGCATGCCCATTCGGCGAGCGCGCGTGGCAGGTTGGTGCCTCGCTCACGTACCAGACCGCTTCCGGTGTCCTCCAGCGAGTGCGCCGGGCCCTTACGCTGGCTGGCGATCAGCGGTGGTGAGGCATCCAGCGGCTGAGCATTTGCGGCATCGTGAAGATCCCGGCACAGCTGCTCGAAGATTGGTGTGGCTGACATCATTGCGGTCCTTCCCTCGTCTTAAGGGAGGGTCGTGACGCTAAGGCTCGGTGTCAACACCTGATCATCCCCCCGGGGCCAACCAGACGGTAAGCGGTACCTTCGAAGCGATCAACGGTCGTCCTACGCGACGCCTCTAGCACGGCCAGAACCCCTGTCCACAACGAGGGTAATGTCGACACAGTCCGGTTCAGTCTGAGGAGGAGGCAGCGTGGGCACGCTGATCTCGGTGGTGATGCTCGTGCTGCTGATCGGCGGTGGTTCGGCGTACTACTTTCGACACCGGCAGGTCACCCAGCAGCGTGCTCTTGAGGATTCCAAGGCCGAGGCACGCCGCTGGGTGGAGCGGCTGGGCGGCCAGGTCCTCAACCTGATCGGCACCGACGAACCCTCCAAGCAAGCGCTGGCCGATGCTGCGGAGCGCTACACAGCGGCCAGCTCACAGGTGGATTCTGCCCGCACCGCGACGCAAACCCGCCTGGTGACCCAAACGGCTCTTGAAGGGCTGTACTACGTGCGGGCGGCCCGGGTGGCGATGGGAATGGACCCAGGTCCGGAGCTGCCGTCCGTGGCCGGCCAGGGTGGCGCCGGTTCAGTCACGGAGGATCGGGACGTCAACGTCGAGGGGCACGACTACGCAGCATCGCCGAATCCCAGCGACCGCACCCCGCACTATTACCCGGGCGGCCGGATAGCTGGACGCCCCGTGCCCCAGGGCTGGTACAGCGAGCCTTGGTGGAAACCGGCGTTGATCGGTGGTGCCTGGGGTCTGGGCTCGGCGCTGCTGTTCAGCTCGATGTTCTCGGGAATGGGCGGGATCGCGTCGGCGTCGGCGTGGGAGCAGGGTTATGACGCCGGCCAGGACAATGCCTTCGGCGGGGGCGACTACGGGGGTGACGGAGGCGACTACGGCAGCGGTGGGGGCGACTACGGCAGCGGCGACTACGGCGGTGGCGGCGACTACGGCGGTGGCGGTGACTTCGGCGGTGGCGGTGACTTCGGTGGTGGCGGTGACTTCGGTGGTGGCAACTGGGGCGGTGGCGGTGACTTCGGCGGTGGGGACTTCTAGACCGCTGGACATCGCTGGCAGCGAGGGCACCAGTACAGCTTGCGTGCCGCGTGCGGCGCGGTGACGATCGCCGTGCCACACACCAGACACGGCGCCCCGGCCCGGCGGTAGACGTAGACCTCACCGCCGTGGCCATCCTGCCGCGGAGCGCGTCCGCTCCGAATCGGATCGTGCTCAGGTCGCACGGTGTCAATCCGACCGCGACGCGCCCCATCAGCCATCAGCTCGGCGAGGTCTGACCACAGCGCCGCCCACTGATCAGCTCGCAGGTCGCGGCCCGGCAGCTGACTTTCTTCGATGGCGAATGCGGGTACGGCTCAGCCCACCTGCCAGCCGATCAAAGTTCCACTGCCACAAAAACCACGCCAACGCCGCCATGCCCGCGAGCTGGGCGACCTGGTGGACTATCCCCGCGGCCAAGGCCATCTCCGGAAGCAAACCAGTGAGGTGGTCGACGATGACGCGCACATCCTGCGCGCGCCTGCTCACCCTGAAGCCACGCAGGAGGCCTTTGGATGACCGGTTTGTTACGGTTATCCAAAGTGTTCGAGGGGCTACTACCCACTTGGTGCATGGCGAGGACTCTCTTCTCCTTAATGACACAGTGCCGTTTACCGCCGTTGGCTGTGGATGTCGTCGGCCATGGTTTACTTCCGGATCGCTAGCCAGCTCGCCGCCAGTGCGCGGGTCAGTCCACCTGCTGCCACGTTGGTTTGGCCGGCGCCGCTGTGCGTGACATCCCCATGACGTACGACGAACACTACTAAGGAGATCACCATGACCCAGGACCACCCGTCCGGCACCCAAAAAACTCGCCTTGATGATCTACTCACGACAATAGGGATCACGCGCGAGCAGCTGATGGGGATGACCGCCGATGATCTATTCGCTGCCGCGACACGATGGCAGGACTCGGCCACTATCGCCGCAGAGGCTCAGCGTTTCGCGTCCCCCGTCGATCGCCTCTTCGACAGGTCCTCGACCTACTCAACGACGAGGTAGGCCCTGGCGCTGGTCATCGGCCGACCGAGCCGCCCGGCTCGGCGCAGTTCGCCGCCTCTTCGGACCGCCAGTTATCCCTCCGACATGGAGCGGGTCCCGCCGGACGGGGCACGGCACCAGCTAGGTGTCCGATCATGCCGATGAGCGCGCCTTCGATCCCATGGCAGGACGGTGATGAGGATCGGGCACCAGCACCAGCTGGCCGGCGAGGATGATCGCCAGACCCGGGGGGCAAGAGCGTCGAGACAGGCGAGCCGAGGCCTGCTTGATCAACGAGGACGGCATGGGAGAGATCTCTTCGGGCCGAGCCAGGCAAGGGTCCCGAGCTAGCGCCGGTAGCCGGACCGAGACATTTGCAGCTGGCATATACGCACAGAGTCAGGTGATCTAGAGCGCAAATGGGCGCTGGCCGTGACGACATGTGACGCACTGGAAGACAAATCCGCAGTCATGGACGTCGTCGCACCCAAGTCACACCCAAGAGGCCATGAAAGTCGCCCCAGCGGGTGGTAGGAGATTCGATGAACACCCAAACCACGACTGTAGTTACCTCCCCCACCGGCCCCAAAGTCAGCGAACCCACCCCACGGAGCTGATGGAAGACACCGGCACCGGCCTGAACTACGGGACCCGACCAGACCGCATGCCGGGCTATCTCACCCCGACCGATCGTTTCTTCATCCGCAACCACGCGCCCACTCCGCACCTGGATACGGCGACCTGGATACTTCACGTCGAGGGCAATGGGATACGCGAACCGATCGCCTACACCTACGCCGATCTGTGGAATCACTTTCCGCTGGTTTCCGTGATTCGCACGATTGAGTGTGCGGGTAACCGCCGTGTGCTGTTCGGTGAACAATTCGGGCGCACGTTCCAGGGCACTGCCTGGAGGCGCGGCGCGATCGGCACCGCCGAGTGGACTGGCGTGCGGCTGCGCGACCTGCTGGAACCAGCCGGGATCACCTCTGCTGCGTGCGAGGTGATGCCCGAAGCGCTCGACGAGATTCGGGCCCGCCGGCCGATGCCGCTGGCCAAGGCCTGGGCCGATGACACCCTGGTTGCGTTGGCCATGAACGGCGAGGTGCTCCCGGCTGATCATGGCTTCCCGGCTCGCTTGGTGGTGTCCGGGTGGCTCGGTGCGGCCAGCATCGAATGGCTGGGTCGGATCGAAGTCTCAGAAGACCCGCTGTACGTGCCCTGGAACACCGAGGATTACGTGCTGGTCGGCCCAAACTACCCAGCCAATGAGCCTGCCCGTGGCCCGGCGATCACCGCGCTCACCGTAGCGAGTCTGGTGGAGCTACCCTGGCCAGCGCGGCTACGGCCGCAACCACAGATGATCCGAGGACGAGCCTTCGCCGGAGAGAACCGGGTCGCGACGGTCCAGTACCGCATCGACGACGGTCCCTGGCATGACGCGCCAATCGCGTCACAGCAAACGCCAGGAGCGTGGGTGCGCTGGCAATTCAGATGGAATCCAGAACCCGGCGACCACACCCTCCGGGTACGCGCCACCGATGACCAAGGCAACACCCAACCAGACTCCACGTCGTGGAACGAACTGGGCTACCTCCAACATTCGGTGCTGACCCACCCCGTGCGCGTCGAATACCCGGCCAACGCCCGGCTCTGGAACTCCCGGCCCGCCTGCCGTGGTGGGTCAGTTCGTTCGACGAGATGAGCTTCTTGTTCTGCGAGTTTGCCCTACACGTTGAACAAACCGCCCCGCATGTCGACGTCCCAGAATTCCTTCGCCAGGGCCACGTGCGTGAACCTATTGCACCCGCACCCTGGCGTGCGCTTAGGTACCCAGAAGAAGTGACCCTCCGCGGAGTCGGCACAGGACTCCACCCCCAAGACCGCAGAGCCGCAGGTTAACGGCTACGCACACCTGTCGGGCTGCGCCAGCGCGTCGCCGCGAGCCCATCCATCGTCCTCTCGACATCAGGGGGTGCTCGAACTCGGCGATGGCGTCGAGCATCTGGAAGACCCCGTGAACGTCCTCTTCTGCCGAGTGGCGGGCTGCTGTCTGCGCGGACGGAGTGGTCAGGACACGGGGAGGGCTTCGAAGGCGGGATGATCGGCTGCGATGGCGCGTAGCTGTTCGTCGCTGGAGTCTGGTCCGATACCGTTGAAAACGGGCTGACCTCTAGCTTCCACCGCCGCAGGTACGCTCGCAGCACCGGTACCTTCTCGTCGTCGGTGAGCTCGGAATCCTTCGGCGCGTTTGCCTACCCGCAGTTCGCCGGTGCCTGCCGCCCGCAGATTGCGGACCCAATGACCGTGACCGCGCACTGATATGAGGTAGCGGCGTCCATGGTGCTCGAGCACGTTGACCGGGTGGTGCGCCGGGCGCCGCTGGCATGTCCCTTTACCGCGAGGACCCGTGAGCCCAGGATGCTCGCCCCGTGGCGAGTCGAGAACGCAACCGCCCGGTTGAAGACGTTTCGGGTGAACCAACCCGGGGCCCGTAGTGAGCGGACACGACCCCAGTCTGACGGTGCCCTGCCGGATTTGCCACGCGGAGGATTCGGACATCGATTAGTGCCGCCGACCGTACGATCCTGCCTGATGAGCGGATGCTCAGGTAGCGCGATGTCATGTGGATCTTTGTGGTGGAGAGCGTTGAGGTGGTCGAGCGGAAAGTGTGCAGACCATTACTCGTGAACATACTACGCCGTTGGAGTTGCTGGCTCCTGATCCTTGTTACGCCTGGCGATCCTTCACGATTTATTCCTGGGGCAGGCTCAACCAAATAGCGGTTCTGATTGGTTTTTTCAAGGTACATATTTCGGTTCGTGTGTGACCTCGGCCTGCGGCTCGATCTTGCAGGTGAGGTTGTGCCGGGCTGCCCAGGTCGGGCTGTCGGCGGTTCTTGGCCACCCCTTTGGAGGCTCGGATGTCCCCGGCTGTGGTGATCGTGCTCGGGATCCTCGCGTGGATCCTGGTGGCGGTCTTGCTTGCGCTGCTCCTGGCACGGAGGAGCAGGTTGGGGGCATCGGTGGTCGAGCTGTCCCTGGTCCCTCCGGTCGGGAAGCCGGTCCTTGCCCCTGCTGTCGAGGCGAACCCGGTCCTTGCCTCCACGGTCGAGGCGATCGTTGGATTCCCGGTCAAGCCGATGAGGTTCGTCGGTCGTGCCGAGGCGATGGCTGCGGCCGGTGCTGTGTTGGCCCCGTCCTCCGGGCGTAGAGCGGTGGTGTTCTATGGGATGGCCGGTGCGGGCAAGACCACCTGCGCGGTGGAGCTGGCCTACCGTCACCAGCGCGGCTTCATCGGGTTGGCGTTTTGGTCGGCGCCCACCGATCCGGACCAGTTCGGTGATGCGTTGCGGCTGCTGGCGGTGGTGTTGGACGTGCAACTGGCCGATCACGGGTTCGTGATGGTCGAGGAGATTGTCACCCTGGAGCGTCTGGACAATTTCCTGCCCACACTTACCGCCGTCTTCGCTGATGCGGGCCTGCTGCTGGTCTTGGACAATCTCGAAACCTTGCTCACCCCGGATGGGCACTGGCGCGACCGTCGCTGGGTCCCGCTGATCGGCGCGCTCACCGGCCATCAGGGGCCGTCACGGGTGATCCTGACCAGCCGGACCGTGCCGGCCGGGCTGAACCCCGACACGGTATTGATCCGGCCGGTGCACGCGCTGTCCCGGGACGAGTCGCTATGGCTGGTCGGAGAGCTGCCCCACCTGCGGGCATTGCTGCACACCGTGGCGCTGGGCCGCTGTGTGCTCACCCTGGCCCAGGGCCATCCCCAGCTGCTGGAGCTCGCCGACGCGGCCGCAGCCGACCCGCCCCGGCTGATCTACCAGCTCGCGGAGGTCGAAGCAGCGGTGAACGGGGCAGCGCCGCTGGCGGCGTTTCTCACCCAGGGCCATACCAGGCTCGACGCCGAACAGCTGATGCAGACCTACACCGCGTGGATCACCACCGTCGCCGCGACGGCGCCCGCCCCGGCGCGGCTGCTGCTGCAAGTGCTGTGCCGGATCGAGGAGAGCGACCGGACCACGACCGTCATCGACGCGAACTGGGCTGCCCTGTGGCGGCGCTTGGACCAGCCCGGTGAACCGCCACCACTTGCCTCGTCGGTCGCTGCGCTGGTTAGCGCCGCACTGATCGTCGCTGACCCGATCGATGATCCCGCCGATCTGAATGAGCTCGTGCGATACCGGATCCACCCCTGCGTCGCCGAGGCCATCCACGCCGCGACCCCGGAGCCGGTCACCGCCGCGGTCGACGCGCAACTCGCCGCCTGGTGGACCGCGGTCGTCGGCGGCTGGGGGATCGAACTGCAGCAACCCGGCAAGGACACCAGCCGATTCATGCTGCGGGCCAGCGTGGCCGCCGCCCGCTATCTGTTGCGTCAACACGACTGGAACGCCGCCAGTTGCCTCCTCGAACACACCCTGATCCGGGACAGCTACTCCCCGGGCACCTCGCTTGCCGTCATTCCCCTGCTGCGGCGGATCGCCGAGGCCACCGGCGCGGTCAAAGACCTCGTCGTGCTCGGCGCCGCTGTCCGCAGGGTGGATTCCGGTGAGGCCGAAACCCTGCTGCGCCGCGCCTACGACCAAGCCACGACCGACGGCGACTGCCAGCTCGCCTCCACCACCGCCGGTGAGTTAGTGACACTGCTGCGTGACCAGGGCAAGCTCCGCGACGCTCTCACCCTGGCCAACCAGAAAATCGAGCATTCCAACCAGGCCGGGTTCGGGTCCTGGACCCAACTCAGCGACCAAGGCCGGCGGCTACAGATACTCAATCTGCTCGGCTACCACGAGCAGGTCCTCACCGACTTGCCCGCATTGCAGGCCCGGATGGCCGACCTGCCCGACCAGCACGCCGACAACGACCGCGTGAACCCGTGGAACGTCCGGGAGGGCGTTTTCGACATCGGCCGCCTGTCCGCAGTGGCCTTGGAACGCTGGGACGACGCACTCGACCTTAACGACAACATCACCAACACCAAGCGACGGCGCGGCGCCAGCGCCCACGAGATCGCCCGCACCCGGTTTAATGACCACATCCCGCTGCTTCACCTTGGTCGGCTCACCGACCTTGACCAACTCCTGCGCGACTGCCACGACATCTTCGACACCGTCGGTGACACGACACAACTGGCTGCGGCCTATGCCGCGCGCGCCGACCTCGAAGACCAAGGCGACCACCCGCTAGCGGCCGTCGACCTCCAGCGCACCTCGCTGCGCCTGCGCTACGCCCACCCCGACCTTCGCGAGATCTCCACAGCGCACCATCACCTCGCTAACTACCTGTCCCGCGCCGCCGGGACACCCGCCGAACAACGCGCCCACCGCCTCGCCGCATCACTGCTCAACCACCTCACCGGCAACACCTCTGAACTCACCAGCACCCTCGCGGTGCTGACCGGCGAACTCCGCAGCGACACCAACGGTCCCGCTGCGCCAGCGCTTCCCGCAACCCTGCCCGAAATCACCTGCCTCGTTGACACCGATGACGGGATCCGCTTAAGCACTCTCCTGGTCACACTGTGCCCCAACCCCGCCACCGCCGAGCGCGCGCTGGCCGAATTGTTGACCACCGCCGCGATCTCCGCCGACCAGGATCCGCTGGTAACAAGGAGCCACCCAAATACCAGATAACGGTGAGTGACGACCGGGATCTTCCTAACATCCGACGAGCCAGCGTGCGAGGCAGGAGCGCGCAAGCAGCACATACCTGCGTGCGGCTCGATTCTGTCCGAAGATCCTCGGAAATGCTCGCTAGTGGTGTGTCTCGTTATTGATTTTACATCTGCTGGAGGGTGACCCGTCCGCGGGCGACCTTGGCGAGGATCTGCTCAGCGGTGGCGGTCCACACGAATGGTTTCGGGTTGCCGTTGTTGGCTTCCAGGTAGTCCTCGATGGCAGTGATGAGGTCATTCACGCTGTGGAGAACGCCACGCCGGATGGCCTTGTCGGTGATTTCCCGGAACGATCGTTCCACGAGGTTGAGCCATGACGAGGAGGTGGGAGTGAAGTGCAAGTGGAATCGGGGGTGACTGTCAAGCAATTTCTTGATGTTGGGATGCGAACTGAGTCGCCGGACGCAATGTCCGCTATGCCGCTGACCGCGAAAGCGTACTGATCCACACCCCGCCGTGTACAGCCGCCACTGTGCCTGGGAGCTACGGTTACCACTACATCCAATCCGAATTCGGGACGACGATGACCACCATGAAGTTCTGGGAATTGTGGAGGACTCGACTTGGTGACGACGAAGCCAGCAACGCTAATTACAGCACTGCTAACTAGCGAGCGGTGATTACGGCGCTAGGCACTGGGGCGGCGGCGATATTTCGGACCACCGACTTCTAAACCACCGGCCGCCGCTGACAGCGAGGACACCAATAAAGGTTGCGCCCCGCGTGCCGCGCGGTGACGACGTCAGTAGCACATACCAAACACGGCGCACCGGCCCGGCGGTAAACATAGACCTCACCGCCATGCCGATCCTGACGCGGAGACCGTCCCATCGCAACCGGGTCATGCTCCGGACGGACCGTATCGATCCGGCCACGACGCACCCCGTAGTGCATCAACTCCACGAGATCTGACCACAGTACCGACCACTGATCCTCGCGAAGCTCACGCCCTGGCTGCAGTGGATCCAGCCGGTGACGGAACAACAGCTCAGCCCGATAGACATTACCGATTCCCGAGACCACCGCCTGATCCATCAACAACGTGGCCAGCGGCGCCCTAGACCGGGAGACGCGGGCCCAGGCGCGGTCCGGGTCAGCGTCGCGGCGCAGCGGATCCGGCCCCAGCCGGGCGCGCACCGCGTCCACCTCGGCCCATGTGAGCAGCTCACAAGCCGCCGGCCCACGCAGATCTGTCCAGTGCGTTAAACCGACCAGCCGCATGCGCACCTGCCCCCGCGGCGACTGCACGGGCAACGTCGCATCGGTGAACGAACCGTACAGACCAAGATGCACGTGCACCACCAGATCCGGGCTGTAGACGTGGAACAGGTGCTTGCCATGCGCTTCGGCACGGTGCAACACCCGACCGTCAAGCTTCGCAGCGGCCGCCGCGAAGCGACCCTGCGGGCTGGACACCGCAACAGGCGACCCTCCGTAACGCCGCTGGTGCGCACCTGCCAGTCGGTGTGTCGTGTGACCCTCCGGCATCGCAGAGTCAACCCGCACAGATCGGCGGTGCGTCCCCGGCAGCCTCAAAGTCCGCGATCAACCGGATCCGGCGGGCGTGCCGCTCGCCGCCCGAAAACCGCGTCCCGAGAAACGCCTCCACGATCTCCGCGACCCCAGCGGCCCCGTGCATCCGGTCACCGACCATCCGGGCCTCGTTGTGCTCCCGTGCAAACCTTGCGGTCCTGGTGCTCCACACCAGCGCCGCGCGACAACCCACGACCTTGGTGGCGAAAATCTGCTCACCGTTGCCCAACACGCCGATCACCCCCCGACGCAGCCCCGGACCGGGCACTACCCGGCGGGCGGACTCGATGCAAGACAGTGGATAGTCATCGCCAACATCG
>DASUII010000058.1:0-9288 GCA_036279835.1 Pseudonocardiaceae bacterium | reverse complement strand
CCCCGCCGGTCACGAGCGGGCGAATGCGCGACCCAGCACGACAGCGGCCGGCACCAGGCCGGCGCCCAGCAACAGCGCCGAGCGAATGTCCACGAGAAGTAGCACATCACCGCCCGGTCCGCCGAAGCCGAGGACACCGAGAGTGAGCAGCCAGCCCGCCAGCGGGATCGAGGCCACCACGGGGGGACCGCCCAGCTCTGCCGCGACGTGCACCAACCATGGGGTGCTCACCGCGGCGAGCGCGATGGTGATCGGTACCGGCACCGCACCCACTCGCAGCGGGAGGTACAGCAACTCCACCGCGGCCAGCATGAGCGCATCGACGACCAGTACCAACAGCGTGATGCGTGCGATCACGCTCACCGCGCCAGGCCGCCGAAGAGGTCGTCGTGCGAGCCGGTGGCCGCGCCGTACGCGAGGGTGAAGTACTCGGTGTCAGACACTGGCCGGGCCACCCCGTCGGACAGTGCGTACGCAGCGTAAGGGCCCTGCGACCAGACCCTGACCTGGGTGGCGTGAGCGCGCATCGCCCCGAGCAGCGCGCCGCGGTGCGCGCTGACGTCCAACGACGTGGTCACTTCGGCATCGGGTACCGCGGGCAGCCCGTCGGCGGCGCCGTCCACCCCGGGCAACGAGAAGGGCAGCTCAGGCGTCGCTCGGAGTGCGGCGATCCCATCAGCCACCGCCGAGGCGGGCTGTACCACCCAGAACACCCGGGCTACCTCGGATATCCGCGGCGCCGCGGCCATCGTCACGTGGTGGGCCCGGACGTGATCGGGGTGCCCGTAGCCGCCGTCCGGACCGTAGCTCACCACGACCTGAGGACGCACCGCCTCGAGCACCTCGACCAGCGCGTCGACCTGCTCATCGAGGCGCCCGGCGGCGAAAGCCCGCGGGTGCAGGTCCGCTGGCGCGGTTGCCCTGGCGCCGGGTTGTGCGACCATCCCGGAGTCGCGCCACCGGCCGATCCCGCCGAGAAACCGCTGGTCGGTGACGCCGAGCACGGCACAAGCCGCGTGCAGCTCGGCCACCCGGTAGCCGCCGAGCTGGTCGGCAGCACCGGCGGCCAGACCGCGCAACTTCTCGGTGATCACCTCGCCCTGCTCACCGAGCGTGCAGGTCACTACCGTCACCGCGACCCCAGCCGCGACATACCGCGCGATCGTCCCGCCGGTCCACAACGTCTCATCGTCCGGATGCGCATGCACCACCACCAACCGCCGCGCCACGCTCATCCCCTCTCCCTCCCCCGCATTGCGCGGGCGCAGCGGGGTAAGTCGTCGCCGGTAGCCATGCTGAGCCCGCTCAGTGCGGGAAGGGTCGACAGTTCGGTGTAGTGGCAGGCGGCGGGGTGGTGGTGGGTGATGAGTGGGGGGACCTCTTCGGTGCAGCGGTGGCGTTGGGCGTCAGTGAGGTGAGCGGCGAACAGCGGGCAGCGGGTCCGGAACCGGCAGCCCGACGGTGGATTCGCCGGGTTGGGGACATCGCCGGTGAGGATGATCCGCTCCCGGACGCGCTCCTTGCGCGGGTCAGGCAGCGGGATCGCCGAGATCAGCGCCTGGGTATAGGGATGGGCCGGGGCGCTGAACAGCTCATCGGCCGTTGCGACCTCCACGATGCGACCCAGGTACATCACGGCGACCCGGTCGGCGATGTGCCGCACCACCGACAGGTCATGGGACACGAACAGGTAGGACAGCCCCAGTCGCGTCTGTAGCTCTGCAAGCAGGTTGAGCACCCCAGCCTGGATGGACACGTCCAGCGCGGATACCGGCTCGTCCAGGACGAGAACCTTGGGGCGCAGCGCGAGCGCCCGGGCGATACCGATCCGCTGGCGCTGCCCGCCGGAGAACTCGTGTGGGAACCGGTTGCCGTGCTCCGGCGTGAGCCCGACCAGCCTGAGCAATTCCCGCACGTCCTCGCGTCCTGAAGGACCGTAAAGGCCGTGGATTCGCAGCGGCTCAGCGATGATCTCGTTTACCGGCAGCCGCGGGTCAAGGGCGGCGTAGGGGTCCTGGAAGACGATCTGCAACTCGCGCCGCAGCCGTCGCATCGCCTTGCTGGACAGCTGGGTCAGCTCGGTGCCCTGGTAGTGAACGTGGCCCGCGGTCGCCGGCTGCAGGTTCAGCAGTACCCGCGCCGTAGTGGTCTTGCCGCAGCCCGACTCGCCGACCAGTCCCAGCGTCTCCTGCGGATACAGGTCGAATGACACGTCGCAGACGGCGTGCACCTCGCCGCCGCGGCGGCGAACCAGCCCGCGGCCACGCACCGGGAAGTGCTTGACCAGGTTGCGTACTTCCAGCACCGGCTGCGGGGTCACAACGCAGTGTCCTGGGACACGGGCCGGAACAGGTCGCCTGGCTCCAGACCGACCAGCTGATCGCTGAAGTGGCAGGCCGACAGATGCCCACCGGCCCCGGCCAACGGCGGTTCCTCGGCCTCGCAGACCGGGGCGGCCAGCGGACAGCGAGGGGCGAACGGGCATCCCGACGGCAGGTTGAGGGCTGAGGGGGGCGCGCCGCTGATCGGGTGCAGCCGTTGCCTGCGTAGGTCCAGCCGGGGTTGGCTGCCCAGCAGACCCAGCGTGTAGGGCATCCGCGGGGTGTAGAAGATCTCCTCGACGGTACCGGCTTCGACGACCCGACCGGCGTACATCACCAGCACCCGGTCCGCTTGTCCGGCGATCACGCCGAGGTCATGCGTGATCAGCAGCATCGCCGCTCCGGTCTGCTCCTTGGCGGTGCGCAGCGCATCCAGGATCTGCGCCTGCACCGTGACGTCCAGCGCGGTGGTCGGCTCGTCGGCGATGATCACCTCGGGGCTGTTGGCCATCGCGATCGCGATCACCACCCGCTGGCGCATCCCACCGGAGAGCTCATGCGGGTAGTTGTCCACCCGCTGGGCCGGGTTGGGGATGCTGACCGCATCGAGCAGCTGCACCGCCTGCGTGGCCGCCGCGTCGCGGCTGACGTCATGGTGCGCCCGGATCGCCTCGGCGACCTGGTATCCGATCGAATAGACCGGGTTGAGCGACGTCATCGGATCCTGGAAGATCATCGCGATGCTCTGGCCGCGGACCCGGCTCAGCGCCTTGTCCGACGCCCCGAGCAGCTCCGTGCCGTGCAAGCGCACCGAACCGGACACCCGGGCGGAGCCGGCCAGCAGACCCATCATGGCCAGCGAGGTCACCGACTTGCCGGAGCCCGACTCGCCGACGATCCCGAGCACCTCACCACGACTGAGCTGGAAGCTCACCCCGCGCACGGCCTGCACCCGGCCCTCGTCGGTGCGGAACTCCACCCGCAGGTCCGCGACCTCGAGCACGGGAGTCCCCGGAGATGTCACCGACGCATCCTGGTCTGCTGGGGATCCAGCGCATCGCGCAGGCCATCGCCGATGAAGTTGATCGTCAACGCGATCACGATGATGAACAGGCCCGGGAAGAAGAACAGCCAGGGCCGGGTGTCCACCGCTGTCTGCGCGTCGCTGACCAGCAGCCCCAGCGAGGTGTCCGGCGGCCGCACCCCGAAACCGAGGTAGGACAGCGCCGTCTCCAGCAGGATCGCGATGGCGACCAGAACGGTGGCGTTGACGATGATCGAGCTGAACGCATTGGGCACCAGATGCCGGAAGATGATCCTGGCGTCGCCCGCACCGATGGCTCTGGCGGCCTCCACGAACTCCTTCTCCCGCAGCGACAGCACCACGCCGCGGGCGACCCGGGCGACGTAGGCCCAGTACAGCCCGGCGATCACCGCCGCGATCAGCCACCAGCTGCCCCCGAGGTTGTGCCCGAGCACCGCGGCGACGGCGAGGAACGGCAGGGTGAGGACCAGATCGGCGATCCGCATCATCGCGGTGTCCAGCCGGCCCCCGTAGTAGCCCGCGGTGGCGCCCCAAACGGTTCCGACGACGGTGGCGACCACCGCTCCCAGCACCGCGATCCCGATCGAGATCTGGGTGCCGCGCAGCACCTGGGCGAAGGTGTCATGCCCGGCGGCGTCGGTGCCGAACGGGTGGTCCCATGACGGGGGCACCGACTCGTCGGGTGTGAGGTCCGCGACGGAGTACTTCCACAACCAGCCACCGACGAAGGCCAGCAACACCAGCGCCAGCAGGACGACCAGGCTGACCATGGCCAGCCGGTGTCGCCGGAAGCGGCGGGCAACCAGCTGAGTCTGGCTGCGCTGCGCAACGCGCAGCTCCTGGTCAGGCATATCGGATCCGCGGGTCGAGCACGGCGTAGAGCAGGTCAGCGGCCAGGTTGAAGACGATGATGAAGGTCGCCGCGATCAGCAGCCACCCCGCAACGGCATAGGCGTCGTCGTGCCGGATCGACTCGAGCAGGAAGCTGCCGGCCCCCCGCCACTGGTAGACGTTCTCGGTGACGATGGCTCCGGAGATGATCGCGCCAAGGTCCAGCGCCGTGACGGTGACCAGCGGGATCAGTGCGGTGCGCAGGGCGTGCCGGGTCATCACCGTGCCCTGCCGCAGGCCCTTGGCCCGGGCCAACCGGACATAGTCGGTGTTGAGCACCTCGAGCATCGACGCCCGTTGAAAGCGGCTCCACGCGGCGAACGACAGCAGCGCGAGCGAGATCGTGGGCAAGATCATATGGCCCAGGACGTCGGTGATCGACGCCCAGGCGCCGCCCTCGACGTACACCGAGCTGTCACCGATGGTGAACAACACCTGATTACCCACGGTGTCATTGAAGCTGATACCGGCCTCCTTGAGCAGGATCGCGAACCAGAACGAGGGCATCGCCAGGAACAGGAACCCGAAGAAGGTGAACGTGTAGTCGGTCGCGGAGTACTGCTTGACGGCGCTGACCACCCCGACGAGCACCGCGAGCGCCAGTGCCAGCAGCATCGCCACCCCGATGAGCCGGAAGGTGACCAGAAATCGATGCGCCAGCTCGGGGCCGATCACCTGGGTGGACTGCACCGAGGGACCGAAGTCACCGTGACAAACCCCGGTGATCCAGTGCCAGTAGCGCGCCAGCAGTGGCTCGTCGAGATGCAGCCGATGGGCTTCAAGTTGCAGGGTGCGCGGCGGTGGCGGTGGGTTGCGGGTCTTGAGCTCGGACAGCGGGTCGCCGGACAGCGACACCATGACGAAGACCACGAACGTCGCGATGACCAGAATCGGCACCGAGACGAGCATCCGGCGAACGGCGTAGGCGAGCATCGACGTCTTCCTGCTAGGGGTCCCTTCGGCCGGCTGCACCCCTCACGCCGCCGGCGGCCGTAGCCTACGTCGACCCACCGTGATGGCCTGCTAAGACACCCAGGTCCAGCTCAGCTGGTTAACGACCACCACCAGCACCGGGTCAAATGTATTCACCACTGGTGAATCTGACTGCGCTGACCACATTTTGCGATGTGGAGGTCTATGATCTTGCGCCGGAGGTGTCACCATGCCACATCGCGAGCCGACGATCCGCAGCCGGGAGCTGGGTGACGGGCTGCGCCAGGCCATGCAGCACGCCGGGCTGACCGGTAAGCAAGCGGCCCACGCCCTCGACGTGTCACCGAGTTTCGTGTCCATGCTGCTGTCCGGCAAGCGCGCGGCCAGCGAGGCGGACATCGCCGCGTTCCTCGGGGTGTGCCGGGTCAAGGGCGCAGAGCGGGACCGGCTGCTGGCGCTGCGCCGGGAGCAGGACACTCCGGGCTGGTTCCAGCAGCACGGCACCCGGCTGCCCCAGCAGCTCATCACGCTGATCGACCACGAGAACAAGGCGGTGGCGATCAGCGACTTCCAGCCGATGGTGGTGCCCGGCCTGCTGCAGACCGCCGAGTACGCCCGCGCGCTGATCCAGGAAACGGTCAACGTTCCACCGGGCGAGGTCGACGGCCGGGTGGCCGCCCGGCTGGCCCGGCAGAGCCTGTTCAGCCGGGACCGCCCGGCCGCCTTCACCTACTACCTGCACGAGTTCGCGCTGCGGCTGCCAGTCGGCGGGCCGGTGGTGATGGCCGAACAGCTGGAGCACCTGCGGCGGATGTCGACGCGGTCCTACCTGACGCTGCGGGTGCTGCCCGCCGCGCGCGGTGGGCACGCCGGGATCGCCGGGGCGTTCATGCTGATGGAGTTCGCCGAGTTCAAGCCGGTGACCTACCTGGACAGCGAGACCGCCTGCTTGTTCCTGGAGCGGCCCGAGGAAATTGCCGCCTACCGGCGCATCCTGGCCGCACTGGCGAAAACTGCACTGGGTGAGGGAGAATCACAGAAGCTGATTGCCGCTCTGGCAACCGGGCTTTACGCGGATCGAGAGGACCATGATGGCCGCGTTTGAGCCGGACAGCATCGTCTGGCACACCAGCAGCTACAGCACGACTAACGGAGATTGCGTCCAGGTCGGCTGGCGCACCAGCAGCTACAGCACGGGCAACGGTGCCTGCGTCGAGGTCGCGCCCGCGCGGGGCCGGGTGCTGGTGCGTGACTCCAAGGACCCCGACGGCCCCGCCCTGGCCGTCCCCACTCCCGCCTGGCGAGCCTTCCTCACCACCCTGACCGGTTGATCGCTGCGTGATCAACCAGCTGCGCGGAAGCCCCACTGCGCGACGTTGTACGGCGGGGCGTCCAGCGAGGAGTTGTTACGCACGTTGGCGATGTTGTCGTACAGCGCGATGAAGGTCGGTTTCTGGTACAGCGGTAGCACGTAGGCGTCGTTGGTCAGCCGCTGGTCCGCCGCGTTGAGCGTCTCCCTGGCGAGCGATTCGTCGGTCTGGCTAGCGGCCGCGGCGATCAGCCGGTCGACGTCCGGATTGCTGTAGTGACCGAAGTTGTTGCCCTGCCCGGTGCCCCAGATCTGCACGGCGTTGGCGTAAGGGAACGGAGAGGCGACCCAGGCGAATACGATGATGTCGTAGTCGCCTCGCGACGTCGTAGCGCCGAGGTCGTCGGTCGGCGTCACCTGCACGGTGACCCCCAGCGGCTTGACCATCTGGGCGAACAGCTCACACTCGACCTGACGGACCTGGTTGCCGATGGTGTATCGCATCCGCAATGGCGGCACCGTCAGCCCGATGGGTGTCTTGAGCTGATCGCCGTCAATCTTGTATCCGGCGCTGACGAGGATCTCTCTGGCCTTCGCCAGGTTGCCGGAACCCTGACCGGTGTCGCTGATCACGTCCCGGTAGCCGGTCTCTCCTGGCACGAAGTTGTGGCTGTTCAGCGGTTTCACTTTGGTGGCGAACTGGCCCACGGTCTTGTTGATGATGGCTTGGCGATCGACCGCGGTGAACAACGCGGTGCGCAGCGCCGGGTCATTGAGGTAGCCGCTCTGCAGGTTGAAGTCGAAGTGCTCCCAACTCAGGCCGAGCCCGACGAAGGAAGAGACGCCCGGGATCCGGCGTATCTGCTGCACGAGATCGACCTGCGGCTGCGGGTAGATCACCTGGACCTCACGGTTCTGCAGCGCTGTCGGCTCCTGGTTGGCATCGGTGATGATCCGGTAGATCAGCCGGTCGAGCTTGCTGCGGGTTCCCCACCACTTGGGGTTGGGCACCAAGGTGACCGACTCGTTGTTCTTGACGGTGTCGATCTGGAAGGGGCCACCGGAGTAGGTCGGCACATTCGCTCCGAACCAGCTGAACGACGTGGCCAGTCCCTGCGGGGTCTTGATATCCCCATGTTGTGCGGCGATGTGCGCCGGATAGATCGGCGAGCCACCACTCCACAGCTGCTTCCAGTCGGTGAACGGCCTGGTCAGCGTCACCGTCACCGTCTTGCCATTGTCCGAGCCGACGACCGATCGAACCTGGTCGTAGCCGGCGGTGGTGGATACTGAACAGCCCGGGCAGTCGCGCCCGTTCTGCAGCTTCCAGTTGTAGACGAAATCGTCCGCGGTGATCGGCGTCCCGTCCGACCACACCGCGGTCGGTCTGATCTTGTAGACGATCGTCTCCGGGCTGGAGTTAGTCATCTTCGCGGAATCGAGCAGATCGTTGTTCATCGTCACGGTGAGGTCCGGCTGGGTGACGAAGGTGTAGGGCAACACGGCCTTGAGGACCTCGTTGTTGTCGAACACGTTGCCCTCGTTGGACAGCAGGTTCCAGTTCGCGATGTTCTTTTCGATGACGTAGGTGAGCTGGCCACCTTGCCGCAGCTGACCGGGCGCCGCGGAGTTGCAGGTGTTCGGGTTCGCCTCGCACGCCGCGAAGGCGGACCCGGTCTGGCGCTGACCACCACGCCCCGTTGCACCACTACCGCCGCCGCAGGCCGCCAGCGCCACCGTGGCGCCTGCGACGAGCGCGATCGCGCGCCGCATCTTTGATCGCCTCATGGACCCCATGGGCTGGTGACAGTACGCCCACCGGCTACGCCGCTGCGTCATCGGATAAGCCTTCTTCACAAGTCGCCGTGTACGGTTCGCGGACCCGAAGGAGTGACCCGATGACCGGTTTTTTGGCGCGTCGCCTCGCCAACTATGTCCTGCTGTGCTTGGCCGCGACGTTCCTGGCGTTCGCGCTGGGGTCACTGACGTTCTCCCCGCTGGGTCAGCTGCAGGGCCGCAACCCGGCGCCGCCCGCATCGGTGATCGCAGCCAAGCGCGCGGAGCTGCATCTCGACGAACCCATCCCAGCCCGCTTCGTGGCCTGGATGGGCGGCGTCGTGCACGGCGACTTCGGTTCCACAATCACCGGTCAACCCATCACCGACGAGCTCGGCGCACGCGCCGGCGTGAGCCTGCGGTTGTTCGCGCTGGGCACAGTGCTGGGCATCGCCGTCGGCGTGCTGGTCGGGGTGGCCAGCGCCATCCGGCAGTACAAAGCCAGCGACTACGCGGCGACGCTGTTCTCCTTCCTGGTGCTTTCCACCCCGGTCTTCCTGATCGGCACGCTGCTGAAGTTCGGCGGGTTGCGGCTCAACGAGGCCGCCGGAAGCACGGTGCTGTACTACACCGGCGAGTTCTCCCCTGGCTTGCAGGGTGGTTGGTGGGCCGCGCTGGTCGATCGGCTATCGCACCTGGCATTGCCGACGCTGGCCATCGTGCTGATACAGATCGCTTTCTACAGTCGCTACCAGCGCAGCGCCATGCTTGACGTGCTGGGCAGTGACTTCTTGCGCACAGCCCAGGCCAAGGGGTTGACCCGGCGCCGGGCGCTGTTCAAGCACGGGTTGCGCACCGCGCTGATTCCGATGGCCACGCTGTTCGCCTTCGGGTTCGGTCTGCTGATCACCGGCGGGGTGTTCATCGAACGGATCTTCGGCTGGTACGGCATGGGGAACTGGTTCGTCTACGGCGTGCAGCAGAACGACACCAACATCGTCGCGACGGTGACG